>SOJA01000204.1 GCA_004376975.1 Candidatus Bathyarchaeota archaeon | reverse complement strand
GCCGAGGATACCGTTGCTTTGCGTGCAACAGTGAACACCTATCTGAGATGGATAGACACATTGAGAAACGTCTTGGAAGTCCTACATAACGTTTCTCAACAACAGCCCAATGTTGAAAACTAGAAAGATCTAGCAAATGAACGCGCAGTGCGTTCTCACCCAGAGAAGTATAAGAAAACGTTGCTGCTATTTGCGCATTTTCATGAAACCAACATCCCTTAGTCTCCTAGCACTTGAAAGTTTCAGAGAAATACATGATCATCATGAGCTAGCCAGAAAATACTTAATTAATGCCTTTGGCGTATTGCTGTGCAGATGGAAGGGAATGTAAGTGAGTGACGAAATCTCGAAACTTCCGCCTCATATTCAAGAACGTTTACTAACACTTCAACAGCGACAACAAACTCTTCAAACGGTCTTGGCACAAAAACAGCAAGTAGAACTTGAACTAACAGAAGTTGAGCAGGCTCTAAGCGAACTACAGGAAATAGCGGACGACACAGTAATATACAAGGCAATAGGCTCGCTACTGATAAAAGCTGAAAAATTAAAAGTAACAGCCGACTTGAATGAACGAAAAGAGCTACTTAACATGCGAGTTCAAGTTCTTGGAAAGCAGGAGGGACGTCTACGGGGACAATTGAAGGATTTGCAGACTAAACTACAAAAAGACTTAAGCCCTATTTCTCCTTCCTAGCCGCAATCCCTTTGGTGGACAGCTGTGGAAGAACTTGGCATTCCAGAGTTAAATGCCATACAAATTGAAGAGCTCTGCTCAATTGTTGAGAAAACCGCTAGGGAATACGTACTGTCAAAGGTTTGTTCAAAAAGAATAGAAGAACTAGACACAAGCGTGGAAATTGAAGGAACGAAACCTGTGACGCTCATGATTGACGTTAACGTCTCTCTATCACCATTAATGAAGAAAATTGATGTGCAAAAGCTTGTAGACGAAGCAGTAAAAGAAGCTTTCACCTCAGCTGAAATTTACTTGAGGCAGTTAACATGTCATTCCAAGAGATAACCAAAATTCTAGACAAGCCAGGCACTGAACTTGTAGTTTTATTATGTCACCACAATGCTGACCCAGACGCCATTTGTTCAGCTTACGCCTTCAAAAGCCTGATAAAAAATTTTAGACCGAATCTTGAAGTTCAAATTGGAGCATCTCACGGAATAAGCCGGCTTTCAAAACACCTCCTCAAACATTTACCCATAAAAATAGAAACACAGCCTGACGTGGAAAATTCTGATGTAATAGTCTTACTAGACACAAACACAATTCAGCAACTAAATAATTTAGCTGAAAAAGTCAAAAATTCACAGGCACCAATCATAGTTATCGACCATCACGCACCCCATCCTGAAACAAAGCAAATAGCAGAACTATACATAACAAACGAAGAAGCTTCCTCAACATGCGAAATTATTTACAGCTTATTCAAGCAGATGAAAGTTAAACCCGGTGAAAATGAAGCAAAAGCACTGTTTTTAGGCATCGCATTTGACACACGCCATTTCATCATAGCCAAAACATCCACACTGAAGACTGTTGCAGAACTCACCGATGTTGGCGTAAACGCACAAGAGACATTGCCTTTACTATCAATACCGATGGAAACTCCAGAACGCGTAGCAAGACTAAAAGCCTCCAAAAGAGCCAAAATCATCAAAATCAACGAATGGATAATAGTTTTTTCACATGTCAGCGCCTACCAAGCTTCAGCAGCAAGAGCAATAATTGAATTAGGCGCCCACGTCGCAGTTGTAGCTGGAGATAAAAACAGAAAGCTAGATATTAGCTTACGTTCAACTCGCGACTTCTACAAGAAGACAAGTATCCACCTTGGCAGAGACATAGCCAAACCTCTAGGGGAACACTTTCACGGTATGGGTGGCGGACATTCCACAGCCGCCGGAGCCAACGGAACAGGAGACATTGAAAAAGGACTTGACCAATGTTTAGGGCTTCTAAAGGAAAAATTAACCAACAATTAAGTAGCTACTCTTAAATGAGAAAATGAACCCGCTTACAAGTAGGCAGGCACAATAATCATGGCAATAATTGAAACGAAGAACCTCACATACATCTACCCTAACAGAACAGCACCATCAATTAAAGATGTATCTATAAAAATTGAAAAAGGAGAATTCACCCTAATCACCGGTCCAAGCGGATGTGGAAAAACAACTCTTTGCAGATGCTTTAACGGATTAATCCCACATTTCTACGAAGGTTCAATAGAAGGAGAAGTAACAGCCGCCGGACTTAAAGTAATTGAGCATCCAATTTGTGAACTGGCAAAACATGTAGGGCTCGTTTTCCAAAATCCAGAAAACCAGCTTTTCGCACTATCAGTAGAGAAGGATGTAGCTTTTGGACTAGAAAACCTAGGAGTTCCAAGAGACGAAATGCGCAAAAGAGTAGACTGGGCACTTAACCTTACTGGCATATACGATCTGAGGGAGAGAGCACCCTATGAACTTTCAGGCGGACAACAACAGCGAGTGGCAATTGCATCCGTTCTTGCCATGCAACCAGAAGTAGTAGTCCTTGATGAGCCAACATCCTTTCTTGACCCCTTGGGTGCAAAAAAAATATTTGAAGTCATTTACGATTTGAACAGAAAACTTGAGGTCACCGTTGTACTTGTTGAACATAGACTTGACCTAACTGCAAAATACGCAAATCACATAATCATAATGGATTCCGGAAAAATCGTTCTCGACGGAGAACCACGAAAAATTCTAAGCTCTGAAGAAGCCCGCCTAATCGGAGTTGGGATTCCAAAACCAACACGCCTATACCAGATACTTCAAAAGGACGGAATAAACCTTGGCAGCACAATCCCATTGTCTTCAGATGAAATGGCAGCCACGTTAAGGAGAGTCCTAAAAGCTAATGATCGAAGTTAAGGATGTTTATTTCACATATCCAAACGGAGTAGAAGCACTAAAAGGCACATCTTTAACAATAAAAAACGGCGAGTTCCTAGCATTAATGGGTGAAAATGGTGCAGGAAAAACAACTCTGGTTAAACATTTTAACGGATTGCTCAAGCCGACCAAAGGAAACGTATTTGTTGACGGAGTGAACACAACAAAAGTCAGTGTCGCAGCCCTTGCTAGAAAAGTGGGATTCGTCTTCCAAAACCCGGATAATCAGCTTTTCAGCGAAACAGTTGAGGAAGAAATAGCGTTTGCCCTAAAAAATTTCGGGTTCAAAGAAAAAACAATAAGAAAACGCGTAACATGGGCTCTAAACCTTCTTGATCTAACACGATACAGAAAAACCTCACCTTTCATGCTAAGTGGTGGAGAAAGGAAGCGTGTAGCCCTAGCTTCAGTTTTGGCGTGGAACCCGAAAATACTGATACTGGACGAACCAACCATAGGACAAGACTACCAACAAAAAGAGAAACTTCTCCAGTTCATCCTTCAAATGAAAGCTCAAAGAAAAACCATAATCATTGTCACACACGACGTAGAGTTCGTGGCTGAATGCAAACCAAGAGTTTTGTTAATGCGGCAAGGAAAAATAACGGCTGATGGTGAGGCACTAGAGGTGCTTACAAACCCTGAAATCCTAACATACACATCAATTGTACCACCGCAAATAACTCAAATATTCCTTCAACTCTCCGATCTCAACCTATCAGAGGAAGTTATTGACGTCTACGAAGCACAAAAAAAATTGCTCAACGTTTTGGAGAAAAGAGCAAAATGAGCGTCTTTGATGGACTCAAATTTCGAAGGGTCTACTCCCCCATTCATAATCTAGATCCAAGAATAAAATTTGTCTATGTATGCGCAATTTTTGCAGTAGCAATAGTCTACTGGAAACTACTACCCCTAGCAATACTCTTTTTAATACAAGTTCCATTCGTCATCCTAGCTCGTGTTGAACGCGAATGGATCCGTTCCATGCGGGGAGCAGCACTCTTAGCCACAATAATCTTCTTAACCAACTTCATATTTTCATTCATCAACGCCGGCTACATAGTTACAGCCTCTAACTTAGAATATGCAATAGCCATGACTTTACGCTTCATAGTTCTCATCGAGTCCTTCTCAGTTTTCTTCCTCACCACATCACCAGACCACTTAGGCTTAGCTCTTGAACAAACACGAGTGCCTTTCGAGTTCTGTTTTGCCTTCACAACAGCTGTACGCTTCGTCCCTGTTCTAGCTGAAGAAGCCCAAACAATTATGGATGCCCAGAAAGCAAGGGGATTGGAGCTGGAACGTGGAAACTTTCTGAAAAGGATTAGGAATTACATTCCTATTCTCATACCTTTGATTGTGAGTGCAATTCGCAGAAGCCTTGAATTGGCTGAAACCATGGAGTCCCGTGCGTGGGGCGCAACCAAAAACCGCACAAACCTTTACACGCTTAAGTTGCATAAAGGCGATCTCGTTTTGATAGCGGTAACAGGTCTAGTCTTGTTAACCGCAATCTATGTCCGCGTATTCCTAACAATCCCATCTTTAAATGACCTTTTAGGAGGATTTTTTTATACCGCAAGGTTTTTAATATAGGCGTTTGTGTAAGAGTTTTCCGGAGCTTGAAAAAAGTTGGAATGGCTGAAGGCTGCAGCAAATGAAATTGTCTCTGGGATAAAACGTTCCATCGAAGAACTTGACGTAAAAGAAGTTGAACGACTCATCGAGCTTCTGCTTAGAGCTAAGGACAAAAAAATTTTCATTGTAGGCATGGGAAGAAGCGGATTTGTCGGCAGAGCCTTCGCCTTACGCTTAATGAATCTAGGCTTTGACGTCTACTTTCTAGGTGAAACTATAACGCCCGCCGCGGAAGAAGAAGACTTGCTGATAGCTATTTCAGGTACAGGAGCCACAAAGATGGTTCTGACAGCAAGCAACGCCGCCAAAGAAATTGGCACAACAGTAATTGCTGTAACCTCGTTTCCAGAGTCTCCTCTGGGTCAGACAGCTGATCATGTAGTAATGGTTAAGGGCAGAACGAAGATGGGCTGGCCTAGAGAGGAAGATTATCTAGCTAGGCAACTTGTTGGTGAACGTGAACCGCTAACTCCTCTCGGAAGCATTTTTGAGAATAATTGCATGGTCTTTTTAGATGGTTTGATTGTGGAGTTGATGCATCGATTAGGCCGGACTGGGGAGGATTTAAAGCGTAGACATGCATCAATAGAGTAGAAATAACAATTTGGGGCGTGTAAGACATTCGCGCGAAGTGGAAAAAAAAGAAGATGCGCAAAAAGAAAAGACAAAGAAAAAGAAGACGCGCAAGATACAAGTAGGCTCATCAGTCAACAGATTTTTTAATGTTCTTTTCTGCTTTTCCTGCCAGTTACATTCTTAAGAGCCAATCACACGATATTTGCAGTTCCTACATTCTTGTAGGGAGAGTTAAGTCAGGCTAGAACCCAAAACGGCTAAGTTGGACCATGCTTCAAGACAAGAATGCACGTTTTGCATCCTAGGCCTATGTTTTGATTTAGGGAATTCAGTATTGTGAACACCTCTAACATTCTTTGCTTTTACTTCTGTGTTCAGAGCATTACCAGAATAGCCAAGCTTTGCTGCTTTTTGGCTGTTTCTGCAGCATTCCCTAGGAAGCGACATTGTCAAATTCCACAGTCTTCAATTCAGTTATCTTCACATGTCAGAAAGCCTAAATGAAAAACGCGTAATAGAGCACTCCGTAGATTCAATGGCACACGGATAATTTGCTTAACGTCCTTGGATTATTTAGCCATTCTGAACTTAATGGCGCCAACATTCACACCTAGAGTGATTGCAAGTTTGCTCTCTTTTTTCTTAGAAACAACACTATAGAAATTGCGAATACAGACACTACTACAATAATCAAGATCAGCCATAACAGTCTTGGCTCCAGCCTTGGAGAGGGAACCCCCATCAGATTGAAAATGCTGAAGTGATTAACAACCACTTCAACATAGTTTTCTGTGCTATTGACATTGCTCTTGGCAAGTTGTACCCACTCATCGCCCTTCCAAACATAGATTTTCAGTGTGTCCTCTTCTATGCCAAGATTCGTTAGTTCTTCTTCTGAATAGTAGATACGAATCTTAAAGATCCCTGTTGGATTTCCTGTTGTGTTAATCTCAAAAGGTTTTCCACAGCTTTTAAATCCCTCTGGAGGAGGGCCAGGCATTGTTGTAGGCAAGATTTGGAGCATGCAAGCCATCGATATGTTTTCGATGATTATCAAGGCGTTTACCATTTCGGTTGCATTTATCAGTATTGGGCATCCTAGAGCGGGCGGCTGAACAAAAAATACCATTTCAACCCATGATATTGATAACGGTTCAACAACATTGTTTATCACTGTCAGATCATATGCGTGGTCTAAAATGTCTGAAATCATGAACATTCTGTTTCCAACAGTCGCGAAGTTGAAAGCCTTTTCCCATCTATTATTCATTTCAGACCAAACCATTCCAGAGCCATTAACGAAAAGCAGGCCTTCACTTTCATCAAAGATCATGCTGTCAAATTCATACTGAGCTTTAAACCAGATTGTTTCCGTTTGCGTAAGATTAGTCATTGGATGTGACACTCCTCCATCAAAGATCTCTATTCTATCCCAAATGCAAGATACGCCATTTGATTCAAACTCAGTTATACCATTGCACAAGACTCCAGTTACTACCCATGTTGTCTTCCCAACAATGTCAGATGCATGCTCAAAGGTTATCCATCCAGTTTGGTTTGTAACATAGCCTGTTTCATTAACATAAATTGTGCCGCCGACAATTTCCGACCAGTTTGACCGCCTGGCATGAAAACTGACCTGCTGCAAACTGCCAACGTCGACCCTATAATCACTAACTAAAGCCTGATCTATTATTACAATCGGCGCAGCACATGGAATTACTTGCACTATTCCATCTACATAGGTGTTGTCAGATAGGTCAATTTCACCTGGCAACGAAGAAACACAGGCTACTACCATGTAATTGCCAAGAAAACCAGTTGTATTCCAAAGGAAAGCTCTCGTAGTAGAAGCTCCAATGGTCAAGGTTACTTCTTTCGCCTCAATCGCTGTAGTGTTCACATAGACAACCACACTGAAGGTTTCAATAACCATTCCTTCGTTAGCCACAGTCACGTTTATCGTGACTGGTTCTCCTTGGAACACCATATTTGATGATAATGAGATACCTAACACAGCAACGTCATGCACGGCTTTTGCATTTTCGAAGCTTGACACGTAAGGCTGGGCGAAGGCGCCTTCCGAATCACTAGCTTCCACAGTCACTTTGTAGGTTCCCACAGGATCTCTTTGCTGTATTTGATAGTTGAGAGAGAAAAATGCACCGTCAAAAATCATATCGAATCGCTGAACTGTCCCATTTGGAATAGAGACTGCACATTTTACGTGAATATCTGTTCCTTCTTCGAAGTCTGTTACATTAGCTTTTATGCTAACTGTTGTAGGCTGTTCCACTACTTCCGGAATAATCTTGACGGAATGAATTTCTGGTGGAAGATTCAAGATGGTGAATTTTGTTGTTGCTGACACATTTTCTAATCCTTCTTTATAGGTTGTTGCATAGATTGCGTACTGTCCTGATGGATTCGCTATAGGAAGAAGAAACCTGAATGTCGCAAAGCCAGTCTCATCCGTGTTATTGGTCCATACAAACCATGATGTACCGTTGGGGAACGTAACTTCTAACGTGACTAACGCGTTTTGAATTGGTGTCTGTTCATACAAGAATGTTGACGTTGCAAAAACAGTTTCTTGTCGATAATATGCGTCTTTATCGGTTGATAAAAGCAGGGAAAGGGAGGACGTTTCCATGTTTGTTTGCATTATGCATTTCAGCTTGGATGCACATTTGCTTTCCAAGTTTCCCTCGTTTTGATGTAGAGGTGATGTTACAGCGAAAACCTCTTGAGTAGCCGAAGAGAAAGAAAGAAGTACTAAGAGAATTAACAAGCTCGCATCTAGTTTTTCACGCATATATCTCCATCAACCCATCATTTTTGACCTGATCGTTATCCAGATTCAATTATGCACACCTCTAAGAAAATGCAAATAAAAAAAGGGAAGTACAGGCAAGACCTGTGTGTCCTTCACCTGTTTGCTCTCTCCTTTCACACGGTTACAGTTTCTTCTCCACGTGTCAATGTGAAGCCATCTTGGCTTGGAAGTCCAGTGGCTAGGATGCCTTGTATAATGTAGTCCCCGGAAGGGGCTGCTGATGGCATAGCTATGACAAGTGATATTGTAGCAGTTTCCCCAGGGTTGAGGGTTATGGTTTGATAAGTTGATGGAAGTATGAGTTTGGACGATATATGCTGAGCAGAAGCTATCAGTGTGATTTCTACAGGTGAATCCCCATAATTGGTTATTGCTAACTCTACTGTTATTTGTTCGTTTGTGGCAGTTACTGTCATCTCAACAAAGTCTACTGCATAATCTTCGTGATATGCATATACCAGCGTCTTTTCCTCGTAAACTGTATCCATCGGAGTTCCGTCAACTTTAGTATAGCTGGTGGAAGCATTGAAAGCATGTCTGCTAGGTGTAGCTGCTATGACTAAGGCAACTAATGTGACTTCGTGTCCCGGATCCATGATGCCTGTAAACGTTGTGTTAGCTGAGATTACTACTAGGCTGCTTGGAATGCTTAGTGTTGCAGCTACGTTGTAGGCTGTTGCGTTTCCTACGTTCTGAACGTGGAGAACTATCGTAGTATTGAATCCTATTAACGCGACGTCAGGTCCCTCAAACCACATTTCAATATGAGGTTCAAGATGGCCTACAATGAACGTTGTTGTAGCTGTTCTTGGGTCAATACCTGGTTTATAGGCTGTTGCTGAAACCACGTATGTACCATAGGGCGCGTTTTCATCTATAAAGAAGGTGATTGTTGCCGTGCCATCTGTATTTGTCGTTGTTGTCCAAACAAAGTATACTGTACCATTTGGATAGTCCACTTGGATGGTCACTGTTGCGCTTTCAACTGGTATGTCACCTATGATCAGGGTTGCAGTTGCGGTTACAACTTCCAGTCGCGTGTACATAGGTTTGTCGGTTTCGATTTGAAAGGCTCCGCCTACAGGAATGTTCGTATCAACGAGTAATAGTACAACATATTGGTCTGGGGTGATGGAAGAAGTCATTTTCATCCCTATCCAAAGCCCTGTAGCCTTGTCGTACCACATTGTGTAATTGAATACATAGGATCCTAGAGAGACTGTCGCCTTGACTATCCAGCAATCCATGTGTGTTCCAGCAGCTTCTACTATTTCCTCACCTTTGACAACGCCAGTGGTATCAAGTAATCTTATTGTAGAGCCTATTGTGATGTTAGTTTCGATCCATCCGAAATAATAATAGTCTGGCGGACTATATGGATCGGACATTTCTCTGGTAAGAACATTTACAAGTATCGACGAGGTATAGATGTGACCGCTGATGTCTTGTTGCGAAGTTGTGACATTTATCAGATAAGGTGTCACATAGTTGGCATATGTTATGTTCCATTTCATCCAGCCTGGCATCTGACCAGATTCATTATATACTGTCATCAGGTAGTTTGC
>SOJA01000082.1 GCA_004376975.1 Candidatus Bathyarchaeota archaeon | reverse complement strand
TCATATTTGGCACGTTCACAATATCAATAGCCATCTACTTGTTGAGTTATAAAGCATCAGAAAAAGCCAAAAAACCAAATGGACGCCGCATAAAAAAGGGGAGTTTGCGGGGGATATCTCCACTATCGTTTGATTCGCTCTAATCCGGTGACGCACGTAAACCTAATTAGCTGGCTTTTAATAGATTGATTCTGTGATGTTTATGAAGCTGTATTTTGTTCAGCATGCTGAGTCTAAGCGTAAAGAGGAAGATCTAACAAGGTCCCTCTCTGACAGAGGATGGGAAGACATCAGGAAGACGGCGAGATATGCCAAGGAACATCTACGCATCAAAGTTGAACAGATCATCCATAGCGGTAAGCTGCGTGCTAAGCAGACAGCAGAGGTTCTGGCTGAGTTTCTAAGTCCCCTAAAAGGCGTGATGACTGATGAGAACTTGGAACCCTTGGCTGATACAGAAATCTGGAAAAAACGCTTAGTCGAAGCCTCAGAAGACATTATGTTAGTAGGTCACCTGCCACATCTGGGCAAGCTGGCTTCCTCTTTGCTTGTCGGCAACGAAAACTCAGAAGTGATAGCATTTAGAATGGGTTGCATTGTTTGTCTTGAGCGGGACCAACAGCGTCGCTGGACTATTCAGTGGATGCTTACCCCAGAAACAATACCTTAAATGTGGTTACGCTCAGCGGGCACATTAGAGGGTTGGCGCAAAAACTGTGGGAGCCTGAAGAGCGTGCGTGTCCATCGTCGTGGAGATCATGAATCTGAAAGCTAACAAATTGATTCTAGGTCACATGCCTTTTGTTGGGATTTCTTACCAGAGTGAAGAGAAAGATGAAGAGTACAGTAGGCGATTCTCCAAGATAAGTGCAACAAGGAATGTAGTGGAAGCAGCTATCAAGATGGGCATACGTAGCTTCGCTGCAACAACTCCTCATTCTTCTCCTCTTTCACCCATTCATCTGCAAGTTCTACGACTCATGACTGAAGGGCACGACATTGAACTCCTACCATGCATCGAAATCCCGATAAGACTCGATAATAGTAAGATCAACGCATTTAGGCGATGGGCAACATACGTAAAGTTTGAGCGAAGACTTTACCCAGAGGTGGAGCGGTGTATGTTCAATGACCCAATTCTGAACTTTAGAGAAAACTGGAAACATAAACTATCTGCAAGCAAGCCTTACAAAGAAGAGGATTTCCGGAAATTAACTGTAGAATGGAACGAGATAGACGAGGACTTGGAGTTTTTCGCAGAACTACCGGTCGGTTACATCGAATTTGGTTCTGAAACAGACTTTTTGGCGATGACTGGCCGTTTTGACCTTCTTGGCGAGCTTGTGGACAGGGCAAAAAACCATGGTTTTAAAAATGTTCTGTTTGGTGTTCACCATGCGGGTATGACGATCCCAATGCTAAATGACAAACTTGAAGGCTTTCATGGTTATGTGACGCCCCTTAATCCTCTCGGCGTAATGATGTTCCCAACGAAACTATCAGCGCAGAGAGCTGTGAAAAGTGTTGAGAAGGCTGTTTACGCCATTAAACCTTTAGCTGGAGGAAGGGTAAGTCCGAAGAGAGCGTTCACTTACGTTTTTAACTTCCAAGTGGAGGGTTGCATGTTTGGGGTTGGCTCTGTCGCTGAGTTGAAGGAAGACATTAAGGCAGCTATCGAAGTCTTAAAGGGAATCAATCGCAAAGGTGTAGATTAGAAAAAATGGGGAGTTTGCGGGAGATATCTCCAGACTCTGCTGTTTACAAATCTCTCCCAGCCCACTTTTAGGTTCTTCCACAAGTCATAAAACTGAAGAAAATAGACATGATTTGGGAACTTGGTAATGATTCGCCAAATGGAACTTGGTGAAGAAGACAAGGTTAGGAGGCTTCTTTCAGAGCTCAGTTTCGAAGACCAGACCCTCTGGCGGAAACAAGCTAAACCCTTAGAAGAATACCTTGAAAAATACAGTAAAATACCTATAAGCCACGCAGTTGAAGGTAAAAACGCCATTTTTGTCGAAGAAGAAGAGGGGAAAATCATTGGCCTGTGTTGGTGCACCTTAGTCGATAGAGGAATTGATCGGCAGGGAGAAATTGCTGAATTCTACATCGAAGAAGAACATAGGGGCAAAGGAATAAGAAAAGAACTGCTAGAAACTGCAAAACAATTTTTCACTAGAGAAAGAGCTGAAGTAGTGTTTGTTTGGACACATCATGGAAATGAAGCCGCCATAGAACTGTACAAAAACGCAGGATTCAAAGAAGTTACCCAGATAGTAATGGCATATATTCCGGCATAACGACTAATGGTTATGCTTGCAAACGTGAAAAAAGGGGAAGTCGCGGGAGACATCTCCATTTATTACGAGGCAGGGCAACCCCGCTTTCTTATTGCCTGACCCCGTATGGTTTGTGACATGGCGCGCGGTAGTTGTTCACTGAAAGTGTTATTTATTTGGAATGCTTAAACTCGGATTTGGTGTTGCAAGGTGGAGCAGAAACCAAGGAACCCGATTTGGAAAAACCTTGTTCCAATAGCTATCGGTGTGATAGTCGTCATAGCAGTAATAATCATCTTACAGAATTTTTCAGCAGGTGCTTGTAAAATTACACGTGTTCAAAAGGACAGCGACACCATTGTTGTTAGCGATGTTCGATGCATGCATACATGCTAATAGTTTTCGGTCACAAAGCGGCAAAAACCCCCAGTCCACGAACCAGCCTTCCCTTTCAACTTGTGTAGCTGTGCCGGTTAGGCCCACGGTGCTCGCGGTTTCCCCTGTGACAAGCATACCCCCACCAAGCAGCCGGATAAGTTTCCTAATAGTTTCAGACTTGGCTGTGGTTGTGTCTCCTATAAAAAGAACGAGGCCTCAACCGCAGTAGTATATGCCTACAGAGTAGCCATACACATGCACGCGATTGACAAAAAGAACAGTCAAACATGTTAGAAACAACTATGCTT
>SOJA01000089.1 GCA_004376975.1 Candidatus Bathyarchaeota archaeon | reverse complement strand
GTGTGACCACACTCTCGCGCTGTATCCGGCTTCTAGCTTTGCTTTTGCTTGAAACAGCATAAAAAAGGTGAGTTTCTCTCAGCTCACCACTGTTTGTTTTTTTGCATGTGTTTGTATCCGCATCCACATTGGAAGTCTATGATTCCATTGCGCGCGAGCTCTCAAAACTGCTGGAGAACGTTTTTCTTTTCGATAATGTAACCACAATAATGACATTTCAACAGAAGCGGATCCTCACTTTCAACATAAAACCTTGGTGTTACAGGTTCGTTGCTATTACTTATACAGGCAGGATTCGCGCATTTAATGATGCCCTCAATCAAAGGTGGCAGCTTAACCTTATGCTTTTCGGCAACTTTGTAGTTTCGAATGATGTTTATTGTTGCGTGAGGGGCCAGCAAAGCTATTTTATGCACCTCTTGCGGGTTTAACTCTCCGCCTTCAATCTTCACGATGTCTTTCCTCTTGAAAAGCTTGCTAGGAACATTAATCGCAATGGTAATCACTTTTTTCTCCTGTCCAGTTATTCCCAAGATTTTCACAACATCCAACGCATGCCCACCTGTAATATGATCAATAACCGTGCCATTCCTGATTTTAGAAACATGCAACATCTCTTCACTCATTACAGTCACCCTCAAAAGGGGCTATTGTCTAAACACGAATAAAAGATTTTAATATTTGCTGAACTTAGTTAGTATACAGCTGCAACAGTTTTTGAATCTTGCATGGTTTATCCGGCGCCAAATAGCTGTGAATGTTGAAAACCCATAGGCGGTAATCTGTAACAGCACAAAGGAGTCTTTAAGAATCCAGCAAGCGCGCGCCAAGAAAACGTTTTAAACATAAGAATTTAATGAAAGAAACAGCTGATGAAAAAACAGAGACACATGTATAACATGTGACAATCTGCTTCAGAATTAATTTTGATCGCGTATATTAGCTAGTTAGACAACTCCAGCAGTATGTATAACACGTTGTTTCCACGCAACAAAACGTTTCCATAATTGGTAATTAGCTGGCCGTTTCTGTATTCCGTTGCTCCCTCCAAGAGCATGTTCATATGCCCATCACACTTAATCATCTTTCCTCTGTACTCGCAGCCGTTTTTCAGCATAATTCCAATGTGGGCGTTCAATTGTTTAACCAATACGTTCAGCGGTTTTTTACTAGGTTCCATCCAAGCACCTCTAGTTCCCCTATATTCATTAATCTATTCATATCCACAAAGCATTAAATATAAAAGTCTTATGAAAAATTTCTCCAAACCTAAGGACGCCCTGATCTGCATGCTTAGACATCTTCCAAGCCAAATCGCTTTTTTTGTCATAACTTCTTAAATACTGATAAAGCTGCAACAAGTAGAAAGGCAATCCCAGCCCACCACATGCTTCCCGTAAAAAGCCAAACCACAAGGGCAACAAGAGCTGCAGGAATTAACATGAAAAGCAGACGGATTACGAAAATGATTACTAGACCAATTATAATTAGACCAATCAATCCCATTAGGTCGAAACCTAACAAAGTTAAGATTCACCAATTCAAGATGTTGATTAATCACTGATAAGAATGTTTTGCTGCAAAAACTAAAAGTAGAGCTACAAACAAAATATGATGAAGGAATACAAATGAAACATGAAATAAAGTACAAGCCGTCCTATTCAATGCTTGTTGTCAGTTTGAGGCAAGGTGAAAAAATAACGGCTGAGTCCGGCGCGATGACATACATGGATCCCAATATAGAGGTGCACACACGTAAGAGAGAAAAAAGCCTTCTAGGAAGCATAGGTCTAGCGATTTTCGGGCGACAATCCTTTTGGGTGAACGATTATACAGCTTTGAATGGATCGGGAGAAGTAGCATTTGTTTCAGCACCCGTAGGCGATATAGAAACATTAGAGCTTAGGCCAAGCCAAGGCTACATAATCCAAAAATCCGCTTACATAGCGTCAACCGAAAACGTTAATTTAGATGTTAAATGGGAAGGCTTCACTAAGGGGTTGTTCGGTCAAGGCTTGTTTATGATAAAAGCTACAGGCGATGGCACCCTATTCATAAACACTTTTGGAGCAATAGACAAGCATACTCTAGAGCCAGGACAAACATTAATTGTTGACAATTTTCACTTAGTAGCCTTCAGCGACACATGCGACTACAAAGTTACAAAGTTTGGGGGGTTAAAAGAAACCTTATTGGGCGGAGAAGGACTAGTAACTCGAATAACAGGCCCGGGAGACATCTATGTACAGACAAAAAACTTAAGGGAATTCGTAGAATGGCTA
Source organism: Candidatus Bathyarchaeota archaeon (assembly GCA_004376975.1). Next base: position 687 of record SOJA01000089.1, on the reverse strand, counting down.
TGGACACTAATTGAGCCTAGAGTTAGATCAAGAGCCCGCTAATGTTCCATCTTTTTCTTTTAGTTGAGAACCCGAACAAAAGAAGTCAACGCTTATATCCCAAAGAATTAAAACTTCCGGTGCGAAAGTAACGAGCGCTATCGAAGTTTTTTGTCTCTGATCGTAATAAGTTGTTCAGGTGCACGCTACGATAGGAAAGCAATTTAATGATTAAGAGGTTTAGATCATTAAGTGAAGGAGGTTTTGTGTTGGAGGGATCTTCTAGAACTTCTTTGATAAAGTCTTCGGCTATTCGAAGGATGCTTGAACTCTCGATGGGAATGGAGAACGTTGTCCATTTGGAGCAAGGTGAACCAGACTTCACAACGCCAAGCCATATTTTGGACGCAGCTGTAGAGGCTATGAAAAAGGGCTTCACACATTATACAGAGATTAACGGAACGTTGGAACTGCGTCAGGCTATAGCTGAAAAACTTGAGAGAGAAAATGGCATTGATGCTGATCCGAAAACAGAGATAACAGTAACATCTGGGTCCCAAGAAGCAATGTTCATTGCCGCGCTAGGGTTTCTGAATCAAGGTGACGAAGCTTTAATTCTTGATCCCTACTACCCAGCATATTTTGAAGATACCCTATTAGCAGAGGCAGTGCCAATTACAGTCTCTCTCAATGAGGAAGAAAATTACC
>SOJA01000075.1 GCA_004376975.1 Candidatus Bathyarchaeota archaeon | reverse complement strand
AAGCCTTTTGGTTATAATTCCTGCTCTTAAGTGTTATATCTTTTAGGTTTCCTGAGTTGAATCATGATGCCTTTCTTTTCTGTGATGTAGTCGAAGCCTACTGCAAGAACCTTCTTAGCTTCATAGTTGATTCTCTTTGTAGTTTAGCGTTAAGGATAGATATCATTGCTTCCTAAAACCATTACTGACCTGTAGGCAAGTTGAACATTGGAAAAAACACAAAAAAAAGGAGGGTTGTGCTGGAGACATCTCCACTTGGTGTGGCGTTCAAATCCATGCGATCTCTTTAGATTAGGCTATAAGATTCTTGGAATTATGCGTGCTAGAATATTGTGTGATTCATAATATTGAGTGTTTATTTTGAATCTAGTCTTTCGATTCATAAACCTTGTATGTCTCGAAAAGCATTGTTTTGAGTGAAATATTGCAGATATGTGATGAGGTTTCAGGAAATGACACAATTAGCTAGACGTAGGGATATTGTCCACATAGAGATTTCTGACGATAGAGTCCCAACAGGCATAAAAGGTTTGGATGAGTTAATTGAAGGAGGATTGCCTAGAGCATGTATGATTATTCTGGCTGGATCGCCTGGTTCGGGAAAAACAATTGCTTCAGCACAATTCCTTCACTATGGTGCAACTGTGTTCAGCGAAAGCTGTGTTTATGTCTCATTTTCAGAACGGAAAGACGTCTTTGTCAAGAATATGAAGAGGCTTGGGATGAACTTCAACGAGCTGGAAAAAAAAGGAAAGTTCAAATTTCTTGACTTTGCAACTACGAAGGAAACTGGAATCTCTTCAACACTAGAAATACTACTAAAAGAAACCCTCTCAGTCAAAGCTAAAAGATTGGTTGTTGATTCGTTTACAGCCATGGCTACAGCTTTTGAAAAGAAGATAGAGGCCAGAGTTGTTCTGCATGCATTCGAGAAGTTGATGCGACAAACCGGTTGCACTACAATATTATTGGTCGAGGTTCCTACCGGAAGCTCTAGTCTGGGCCTTGGATTCGAAGAATTCGTGGTTGATGGGCTTATCGTGTTCGAAACAATTGAAGATGAAGTTGGCATTAAGAAGAGAGCAATAATACGTAAATTGAGGGGAACAGATCACTACCAAAACTACAGCAAGATCGTTATTTCCGAACAAGGAGTCTCATTGACACCTTACGTAACCTAGCGATATTACAATGAGGTATGGTGTTGACCCACTCACACAAGCTTGATTCAATACTTGTTGAAGCCATAGAAGAAGGTCTATCAACCATATGTAATTCAGCTGCACAATCAGTCCTCTTTTTCTTGAAGAATAATGGTTCAATCAGATCGGAATCGAATGTCGAAAGCCTTGAAAAATTTTCAGAAGGCTTAGAAAGCATTTTCGGATATGGCTCAAAGATAATAGAGAAACAGATACTGAAGGCTTTACATATGAAGCTTCAACTGCCTCCAACTGAAATTCCAGAAAATTTTGAGCTTGTGGAAGAGGTAGATAGAGCCTTCAAGCTTTGCGGAACTGGTCAATGATGGTAGGTGAATCAAGGCAAGAAGAGGCGACTGTTGTGAGAAAAAAGTCCAAAACTTCGCTTTTCGCCTGTTCATTAGTATTGCTCCTTATTCTCGGCATTCAGCTATTCTCAGCAAGAACAGTCATGGCACAAAGCGAAGACACATATAACCCAATAGCCTACAACTTACGTGGCGGAACTTCTCATGTTTCAGGACAACTCACCGACGTTCAATTTGACGATGGTAACTATATAGTTTTTGAAAGCTACTCCACCGGAATAGATACAATGAAGTCCGTAGACAGCAACAGGTCAGACGTTGACTCCTCCACTAGCAAGGGAACACACAGCAGTTTCTCAGCACAACAATATGGTCCAGACTCGATTTATGACACTTTAACAGAAGAGAATACCGCTAGTGGTGCGAGTAACACGACGCTCATTAATGCAGAATCCTTTGAGGGTACTTGGGCTCCAATAGGATGGACTGAAACTGGTGCTTGGAATAGAGAAAGCAACCAAGCGTACGGTGGAATTTATTCGGCAGATTTTGATGGGCCTGCGTTTGGATCAGCTTCAGGAGATTTGGATACTCCTGATTTGAATTGCTTTGATGCAACTGCAATTTACGTAAGCTTCTATTTTAGAGAAGACGTTGGCTTGGCTGCTGAATTTCAGCTTCGATTTTGGAATGGATCAACATGGGTTAACATCGAATATTTAGGTGGTTATTCGCTAGGTTGGCACCATTGGGAAATGAAAGTCACCAACAGTCAATATTTTAAGTCGGACTTCAAAATACGTTGGCGTGCAGATGCTGTCGATAATGGTGAAAGCGCTTATGTAGACTTAGTCACCGTAAAAAAGGAAGTAGAGATGGACAATTATGAATTAGATTTGGAAGTTCAATGGACAAACGCGAATTATGATGAAACAAATGAAGAGTTAGCTATTTATGCTGACAAGGGGAAAAACACACACTCACTTAATTTCTCAAGTGGTTATATGATAGTTGGCGATGGAACTCCTAATTGGGGGTCTACCGCCGGAACCATTTCGTTCTGGATTTACTGGGACACAATCGGCAATAGGCCCTGGGGACAAAACAATGATATGGAAACAAGGTTTTCCGCTTCAAATTTGGTTATCGACTGGGGATACGCTAACTCGCTAATCAGCAATGCTAGCTTCGCATCTGCCAGATGGTATTTCATTGCTATAGTATGGAATGGAAACCATGATGAACTATGCCTATACATCGGTGATCAAGAAAACCTTCCCATATTGGATGCCTATAGCGACACATGGACATCTGCAGTGTCAACAGTAGGTGTCACGGAGAATAATTTCATGGCATCAAGAGGAGGGATAGATCCAACAGATGGACTTGGAGATGACTTGAGATACTGGGACATCAGCAGGAACTTAACAGAATTGCAGAGTGACTACAATACTGAACTCACTGGGTCTGAAC
>SOJA01000053.1 GCA_004376975.1 Candidatus Bathyarchaeota archaeon | reverse complement strand
CTCTTCCTAACAGTAACTATAGGATTATACCTAGCTTTTTATATTTGGCTTAACAGTTCTTTCCCTTTCCTGAAGATTTTGCTAGCATACTTGGAAAATTATGCATATAACTGAAGTACCGACAGTTAAGCTGTCGGAAAAATACAAGTTAACTTTTAGGTTGACATTGCTAGTATTAATATTTAAATAATCTGTTAAACATAGTTTTAAGTAAAAAGCAGGAAGGAAATGAGAATGAAAATGTCCAAGTTTAAGACTAAGAAGGTTGGGTTACTTTTTCTAATAGCTGTAGTACAGATGCTAACTATTGTCGGCGGGTTCTTCGCCTATAAGCAAATGAGTGGTATGCTGTGGAAATCACTATGGGATTATAAGGAACTGGTTGAGAAAACTGGAGGCCGTATTATCGATTACGGTTTGATTCCTAATCCCTTTGCACCCCTTCTTCCTTTGGTTCTGTTAGGTCTAGTTTTAACAATAGCGCTGCTTGTTGATGAAATACGCCATAAGCCAGAGTTGACTACTTTGGAGGCGTGTTCACCGCCTAGCCCTAAGTGAGGGGTAGAAAGAGAACAAGGAAAGAAAAAATGGAGATAAAAATGCGAACAGGAATTGCAGTGTTTAAGTACTTTGTTCATGGATTTGTTTTTTCAATATTGTATGGTGTATTGTTTTTTCTTTTTGTGGGGAGCTTTATTGGTGTGATTTTAGGTTTTATAAGTGTGCTTGTGCTGATTCTGTTTTTAGGGTATGCTAACAGTTTTTTAACTGCTGTCTTGTGGACTAGGATGGAGCCTGACTGGGATGCTTGGGGCAAATTGTTTCTTCAAGGATTGGTCCTGTTCATAGTGTTGCTCATCGTAAACCTCATCCTAGAAATTCCCAACATGATTATACCAAGTACGATTACCTATTGGATGATGTTTGCCGGCAGGTTGTTCGCAGACGGATATGTAGCTAAGAATATAGGTGTCTGGCTATGCGAGTACGAGTAGTAACCAATAAGGAGACTAGAAGTTAATTCTAGAATTACCTAAATAATAACAGTTCCTAAGTTAACTCTGAAAGAGCAGAAAGAAAACAAAATTCATAGGACGGAGGTTGAAGTGAAAGCAACCCAAAAGCCTACTAGAAAATTCGATTATCGGAAGTGGAAAATTCCCATCCTTGTGTCTGTAGTGTTGATAGTTACGATGCTAGTTTCTTTGCTGGTCATTGTGCCATTAGCATTTCCCGATGAATTTGTTTCATGCTCATTTGAACTTCAATTTGTTAGTGGTCCAGGTCACCCTGAGGTGGAGGTAGTGTATCTTAATGGAAGCATCGTGCTAGTGATGTTCAGTTACCCAAAATACAAGGTGACCAACAGCTACTTCACACCAGTTCACATATGCTATAACGGATTCGAGGATATAATGCTCGTGTATGACCACACGGTGGATGACCCCGCAGACATAGCTGCAAATGAGAACTGGTTGGTGTGGGGGGGCTTTCAAAGCAGACAATACAGTTGGTCCTATCAATCCTTTGAAAATGAAGCAAGCTATAATTACTATATTGCACGAAGAAAACTTTCCAACTACACAAAGACGGTGCGTGTTCAAGGAACAGAAGGCATCTCCTTTTATAATCCTGCGTTTGGGGCCGTTTGGATGGGACAAGACATGAGTGGCAATCCGTTGTCCCCGGGAACCTACTACATTTACTGCATAGAATATGGAATAGTTTCTAAACCAGTCAACCTCACCATAACCTCTATCCTATGGACAAAATAAATTGGAGAAAATAAGAATGAAAATGAGGAAAACACTGTCTAACATTGTGGCGTTAGCGGTTCTGATAGTGGGGATTCTGTTCTTTGGCTCGGTATTCACGGTAATGCTCTTTTCTCTAGCGGTGTTTGTTAAGATGAACGTTTGGCTTGCAGTGGCGATTAGTGCTTCGACTGTGTTGCTAGGAGCTTATGTGTACGGTTGCTTGGCTAAAAAACTTGGAGTAAAAATGGAGCTGTAAAAATGGAAAAAAGTCGTCGAAAATGGATAATATCGGCAGCTGTCATAGCTATAGTCATTCCAGTAAGCCTAGTGATGCTTTCGCTGAACGGGTTTTTTTCACAATCGCCAACGCCTGAAAACATAACTGCTGAAACGGTCACGTGGGAGATTGAAAGACCACCAGAGATGATAGACATACACCAAGTTGCTGAGAACACCTACACAAACCAGGAAGCAAGTCTCAACCTAACCGTTTACGTTCATGGTTACGACGAAGAAGATTGGACGTATGGTAGCGATGACACTTTCACTTTGAGTGTCTCCGTATCTGCTAAGGTTGGAAACGGCTTCGTCAAAAATGTCAACATAACTTTCTACGGTGATGCTCAACCATCTCGGGTAAGATGGTCCCTATGGTCTAAATGGAACAAATTCTCTTTTTGGGGCCAGTTTGAAAATCTATCTCTCGTAGACTACAAGCACTGGAAGTCTTCAGATGAAAACGTGAAAGCCTTCGCATACATTGATGGAGTGAACCAACCAAGAAGTATCTACTTCAAGGCTCCTGTACATTGGGTTTTGAAAACCGCTAATAATAAGTCGCATCAGATAACAGTCGCTTCAGAAATCACTTACTACAACGGAACAGCCTACAAAAGAGTCGTGTTGCCCATGATGCTGCGGGTGATAGCTGACGCTGGCGACAGCTTTGAAACCGCGAGAACCATAAGCTTCGGAAACCACACAGCATTCATTTGCTGGGGCGATGACCCAGAAGACTACTATAAAATTTGGCTTGACGAAGACCAGACGGTTAGCATGCAGCTTTCTATGCCAGAACCCCGTGGACTCTGCCTTGACCTATACTTGTACAGTCCAGATGGTAATCTAGTTGCAAACTCTTCTTCTAGAAAACCTGACAGCATAGAGCAAATCACGTATACAATCAACCAGTCGGGTAACTGGTACATCCAAGTGTCAAACCTCCCTTCTGCGTTTAC
>SOJA01000225.1 GCA_004376975.1 Candidatus Bathyarchaeota archaeon | reverse complement strand
CGTTGGAATATGGAAAAACACTTAGACCTATATCTTCTAACACTACTGTTCCAGACCATCCAAACTTGAAAGTCTACGGGTCCGCGAATCCGTTTCCCACTGTTTTTTGCTCACACGTTTCGGAACAGCACCTAAGAGGCTTCAAAATACTTCCACTAACAATTTATCCAATTCAATACATTCCCAAGGCTGGCGAAATATCTTACTTTGAAACGATGACAATAACTATAAATCTAAACGAAGCAGACGAGTTTTCTCCTTTACTGAGAAAAATGCCGCAAGACAAAGACCTAGTCGCCAACATCGTGGATAATCCCGATGACATAGATTCTTGGGCAAATGCAATGACATACTCGCAGCCAACACCTTTCGTGAATGCATCAGACTCGTACAACTACGTAATCATAACGAGTAATGCTCTGCAGTCTTCATTTCAACCATTGGTAAACTGGAAAATCCTGAAAGGGTTAAACGCAACAATCGTCTTGGTTGAGGATATTAAGAATTGTTCAGACTATAACTGCGATGGATTGTATGGAGATGGATGTGGAAGCAAATTGAATGATACAGCAGCACACATTAGGAATTTCATAAAAGATGCATATTCAAATTGGGGTATTGAGTATGTACTGCTGGGTGGAGACGACGAGATTATTCCTGCAAGAGGCGTCTACGCTTTCGCTGGAGCTGGACCGACTGTGGACCGAAATATCCCGTGTGACATGTACTATGGCGCTCTTGATGGAAGTTGGGACAACGACAATGACACCATATTTGGAGAAGGGGTGTTTGAAGAGGGCCCGGAAAACGCAACTGCTGGAGAAGAAGCTGATTTCTTCGCTGAAGTATACATAGGAAGAGCCACAGTTGAGACAGCGGAGGAAGCAGCAAATTTCGTTAACAAAACCTTGGCATATGAACAAAACCCTGATGCACCTTACCTTAACAAAGCGTTGATGATCGGTGAAGAACTTGACGATGAAACTGTAGGTGGAAATGGAAAAGACCTTGTAACAGACATAATACCTCAGTACACTACAACGAGATTATACGATAGAGATGGAACATTCAGCGCCTCTGCAGTCATCAGCAAACTAAATGGCGGCACTCATATAGTGAACCATGATGGACATGCCAATGCCCAATTCGTCATGGGACTGGGAACATCAAGTGTTGACAGCCTTACCAACACCGAGTATTTCATGGCGTACAGCTTGGGCTGTTATGCTGCAGCATTTGACGAACTGGCAGGTGGATCTGCCGAGTCAATTGCAGAACACTTCATCTTTAACTCAAGTGGTGCTTTCGCTTTCATAGGTAACTCTAGGTATGGCTGGTACTTCTCAGGTATGACAGCTGGTCCAGGAGAAGTTTTTGACAGATCCTTCTTCTCTACGTTGAACAGTGGTACAAGAAATCTAGGTAAGGCATTACAAGTCTCAAAAGAGAATCAGTACGGCGGAAACGTTCACAGATGGACATATTTCAATCTTAACCTTCTTGGGGATCCGGAAACAGAAATAGTGACTGACTTTACCGTCCCAACAGCTCATTTCAAAACAGTAACTGACTTGTTGGCTCCGCCTGTTTTTAAAGGCGCGGTTGATCTTGAAGGTACAGCGAAGAATGGAACAGCCGTTGGAGCAACATTTGCAAACTTCACAATCAGCTTCGGAAAAGGCAAAAATCCTTCTTCATGGAGTTCCGAAGGAATCACATTGACAAACAACGGGCAGGTTCAAATCGTAAATGATGTTCTAGCCACTTGGAACATAAGCTTGCTTACTCCCGCAACGTACACTTTAAGGTTAAGAGTGCTTGATCTGAACGGTACGATAGGAGAAGATAGATGGGTTGTCCGGGTCGCGGCGATGCCTGCTGTATGTGTGAACCCAGAAGTAACCGAAGTACAGGCGGGTCTAACTTTCACAGTGGACTTTAACATCACCAACATAGAAGATCTCTTCAGTTTAGACATCAAAATAGGCTGGAATACAACGCTCATGGATTATGTAAATCACACAATAACAATTCCGGTAGAGCAAAACCCTGGCGGCATTCTGCACATGCCAGCATCAATCACAAAAAGCAAACTAAATCAAACAGCTGGAACATACCAGATCGCGGCGAAATCCGTAGAGGCAGCTTCTCCTTTCACCGGCAGCGGAACAGTCTTCAGAATGATTTTCGAAGCTAAAACTAATAGTTCAAGCTTCCTGCAAATATTATCTACCGAGCTCTCAGATCGATATTTGCAGCCTTTACCTCACATCATTTTGAATGGCATAGTTAACATAGCACCTGGCGTTCACGATGGAGCTGTGACAGCAATTTCATCTGGAAAAAGAAATGTGGGGTGCGGGTACAACGTGAGAATCAACGTGACAGCTGTAAACCGTGGTACTTTCACAGAAAGCTTCAACATAACTGTATATGCAAACGGAACAGCTATCAGCACGATTCTGGTTCTCTTGTGCGGCAATAACTCGAAGGAAGTCACCATTACTTGGAATACTACAGGCTGGTCTAAAGGCAACTACACCATAAGTGCCTATGTTGCTCCAGTCCCAGGTGAAACAGATCTTTCTGACAATAATTTTACAGACGGCTGGATTTTTGTAACTATTCCAGGCGATGTAGATGGGGATAGAGATGTGGATATTTATGATGTTGTTAAGATAACAGGCATCTACCATTCTAAACTTGGTGATCCACAGTTTAACCCGAACAGCGACCTAGATGATGACGGTGAAATAAAAATTTACGACGTAGTTAGATGCACAAGCCACTACGAACAAGAATGGTAAGCGCGAAAACTAACCTCTTTTTTTTTAGGGCATTCAACATTTTTTGCTTTCATACTAACCTTTCTCTAAGAAGCTTAACTATGACATTCGACCTGCTGAAGAAGTTGTGGAAGCACTATTCTTTTGAGAAGGTTTAAAGGTTGTATGCGATATTTACTTGTGATCAGGAGATGGTGTTGGATGCTGAAGGTTTTGATCATTTA
>SOJA01000097.1 GCA_004376975.1 Candidatus Bathyarchaeota archaeon | reverse complement strand
TATTCTATAATACCACTCGGAAAATCTTCGTTAAGAACGGTTTCCAGACGTTCAATAAAATAATCTACATCCTCATTAGAGAATATGATTGGGGGTTTGATCTTGAGGACGTTACGAAGATATCCATCCACACTGATTAATACTCCAAGTTCTTTCATCCTATTGACAATATATGTTGCTTCTTCTGCTGCTGGTTCAAACAATTCTTCCTGGTCTTTTACTAGTTCAACACCAAGAAACAGTCCGAGACCTCTTACATCTCCAATGAGAGGGTATTTCTTTTTCAGATCGAGCAGTTTTTCTTTCATATATTTTCCAACAGAGAATGCATTCTCCTGCAAGTTCTTTGATTCGATCTCATTAAGAACAGCTAGTCCAACTGCACATGAAACAGTGTTTCCACCCGTAGTGCTGAAGAATTCCATTCCATTGTCGAATGATTTTGCTATCTCTGGGGTTGTAACAACAGCTGCTAATGGATGTCCGTTTCCTATTGGTTTACCCATAGTTACAATATCCGGTATGGCTCCTTGTGTTTCAAACCCCCAGAAATGACTTCCAACTCTACCGAATCCGATCTGCACTTCATCTGCTATGCACACGCCTCCCGCATTTCTTACGTGCTCATAGGCTTTCTTTAGGTATCCCTTTGGAAATACGATTTGTCCTGCACAACTCATAATGGGTTCGCAAATGAATGCAGCTACAGGATGACCGCTTTCTTCCAACCTTGGTATAGCAAAATCTTTGATATAAGAAGCATATTTCTCTCCGGCCTTGGAGTCATCAGAACCAAACTTCCCTCTGAATGGATCTGCTTTGAAAACTGAGACTACATGTGTGGGTGGTTCACGTCCTCCGGGTCCTTTGTGTTTGTATGGACTAAGATCGACTAAGGTATCGGTGTTTCCATGATACGCATCATCCACAATGATAATTCCATCTCGCTGAGTATGTGTTCTAGCTAATCTCAATGCAAGTTCGTTTGCTTCACTTCCACTATTCACGAAATAACAGACACTAAGTGGTTCTGGCATTTTTTCAATAAGTTTCTCCGCATACCTAACAAGGTTATCATGCAAGTATCTAGTATTTGTATAAAGTGCAGCTGCTTGTTTCTGTAGAGCTTTAACCACAGTTGGATTTGAATGACCGACGTGGGGAACATTATTCACTGCGTCAAGGTATCTCTTTCCATCTTCATCATACAAGTACTGCATGTATCCTCTTACAATCTTCAATGGCTCTTTATAGGAAACACTCAGATTTGGTCCAATATACTCCTGTCTAGTCTGTAATATCTCTTGTTTAGTTAGGAGAGGGTCTGGAAACTTATCTTCTGGAATCTTTAGAATCAGATTTGGATCAGGACAAATGCTTCGCCAAACATCACGTTGATTTGCCCAACAAGCTCCATTGTAATTCCCCTCCATGTCCAACATATCTGTGATTATTTGAAAATGTAAATGTGGAGGCCATCCACCATTCTTAGGGTAATCCCCTATGCGCGCAATTTCATCTCCTTTACTTATTTTCTGTCCAATTATTAGTCCGTTAATTGAGTCCAGACTTAGATGTCCATAGAGTGTATAGAACTTAGTATCTGAAGTGGGGTTATGTTCAAGGATAATAGTTGGTCCGTTATCTAATGGAATGTCATTGTTTTTCAGTGAATGAACGATACCATCTAGAGGTGCGAAAATGGGAGTTTTAGGTGGTGAAAAGATATCAATACCCAGATGGGTTACTCTTGAATTCTGTACGAGTTCTTCGTTCTCTGAATATTGGTCACCGGTGTAGATAAGACGACTTTCATCGTATCGACCAAAAGCAATCTCTGCGTTGTGGTCGTCCATCTTATTCTGTATTATTCTAGAAAATCTTTCAAAAACCACGACATCCTCAGGATACTCGAAATCTAGACTACCGACACTTAGGTCAATTACTACGGACTTGTATTCTTCCATGCTTTTAGTCAGAACATTGCCAAAGTGACTTTCATTATCAGTTATCCATTTTACTATTCTCGGATTTTCTGGGTTTGGCGGAAATCCACATGCATCTCTGAAGATGTACCAAACGTGTCTAGGATGTATTTTTCTAAGTCTGCTGAGAGTCCGCCATGCGGGAGTTTCAGTTATCGCCAAGTATTCATTCTCTGGTTCCAGAAACTGCTGGTATGCTGATACACAAACACTAGATAGTAATCTTGCACATATAGCTGGAAATAGAACTTTCATTTCTAGTTCTGTTAGTGGAAATACTGAGTGATACCCCTTAATCATTGCAGCTGCAGCCATTACTGGATCATCATGGTCTAATATTGCGTACGCAGTAGCAATTGCTAGTTCAAATATTGTGCAAGTAAACAACATGTCACCAAAATCAAAAATTCCGAGTTTTCTCGAATCATTAGTCCAATTTGTATCAACGACCACATTGTAATCGTTTGCGTCATTATGCACTATACTTGACCGTAATTCTCGGATATGGGGTACTACTTCTTGATCAAATAGATTGTAGAAATAGTCTGAAATTTCCCTTTTCTTCTTGTCACTAATCAACTCTCTATATTCAACAATCATTTGAGGTGAGTTTTTCAAATCCCAGTAGAAGTCGCGATTAGCAGCAGGGTGCGAAAAGCTCTCTAATGCCCTAGAAAGGGAACCCATGAATTTTCCGAAATCTTCCATCAGTTTCATAGTATGCGGATTAACTTTCGCGAATACTCGTCCCGGGAGATATGTCAATAGCCTTATGAAATGCTCATGTCCCTCTTCGGTCGAAATAAGCGGAACAAATTCTCCATTAAGAGAATGAATTATTCTTGGAATCGCTATTGATTCATCAACCTCTTGGATATGTTGCAACGCGGCATTTTGACAATCAATGACATCTCGGGATTCAGAGGTTGCGGAAATTTTCATCACGTATTTTTCATTGGCTTTAGTAATGAGGAGAAAGTTTCTATCACGTTCACTTGGCAATTCCCTTGCAGCACAATCAATACCATATAT
>SOJA01000072.1 GCA_004376975.1 Candidatus Bathyarchaeota archaeon | reverse complement strand
ATGTGTCTGCGTACAGTAATATCCGCAGGTTTTGAGATTTCAAATCAAGATGGTTTAGCCAAGTGCACTTGAAATCGAAGTGAAAAACCACGCCTAGGTTTGACAAAGACGATTAAAATCAGTATCATAACTTAAAGTGGGTAATTCATCCCATTTAATATCCCTGTGAACCTGCTGTGCACAGCTAACCTAACATGTTTTTTTGGTTTTCCTCGGCGGCTGCTTTCGCTTTATGAGAACGCGAATTCAACATCATGTTTGTCAAAGATAACTAAATGTAAAATTTAAATCAGCAGCATTGCACTAAGAAAACGTTAAACTGCACCAAAGAAACCAAAGGGCGAGAAATGACAATACTCATAATCAATAACTACTATAGGGAGACGAATCTAAAAAAAATTAATCAAGTCTCTCAAGCTTTGAGGAAAGCAGGGAAGGGTAAACATGAAATATGGCGCTTTTCGGAAATCAACGAGAAAAGTATCAAGAATGACATTGAGGCAATAGTTCTTTCTGGTTCCGCTGCTCATCTTCAAAATCCGGATCAAGCATCCATGTATAGTGCAGAGGTTGAAATTATTAGAAAGGTTGAAATTCCAATTTTGGGGATATGCTTTGGGCATCAGCTTATTGGAAATGCTTTTGGTTCACAAGTCCACACTCTTCCTCAACCTATTCGCAGGTTTATAAGCGTGAAGATTATCGAGCCAAATGAGATTTTTTCTTCTTGGAAGAAAGGTTCAGAACTTACCCTTTGTGAGTCTCACCAAGATTGTTTAACAAATGTTCCCGAAGGCTTTGTATCACTCGCGGAGTCAGAATCTTGCGAAATTGAAGCAATGAAACATAGGAGAAGACCTATCTACGGCGTTCAAGCTCATGTTGAGAGAGCAACAAATGAACATCCCGATGGCATAAAGGTTCTTGAAAACTTCATTTCAAAAGTAATTGCAAAATCATAAACTCACATGTTACGCGTCCTGATTCTTGCTAGAGAAAAAAGTAGGGTTTGCAGAAGACATCTCTAAACTGTAGGTTCGAAAGTTTAATACGTTTAATGCAGGTAAAGTTATTCAAAAGCAATGGTTTGGTGATGAGCTTTTGCACGATAACTATGCACCAGAAAGGTTAAGAGTTATAATTCCAGTTGGAGGAAAAGCTAAGCGTCTGCTACCGCTAACAGCGGAAACAAGCAAGGCATGCCTTCGCCTTTTAAACAGATTATTAATAGAATTTTCGTTATTATCCCTTGCACGCCAAGGCATTCGCAACTTCATTTTCGGTGTGAAGGGCTATACAAACTATAGAGATTTGCATGATTATTTTACGTCAGGTCATGGATTTTCCACAAGATATGACATAACGCCGCGTGTTCACATAAAATATCAGCCTAACGTAGATGACCTCGGCAGCGCAGATTCTGCAAGAATAAATATGGAATATTACAATGTTAAGGACCCGGTTTTTGCTGTCCAGGGAGACAATATTTTCGACGTAAATTTGAAAGAGCTTGTGGGATTTCACCGAAAGAAAGAGGCAATGATGACTATAGCATTAAGGGAAGTTGAAAACGTTGAGGGTTACGGGATAGCTGATATAAATAAGAACAGCAGAATCTCAAGGTTCGTTGAAAAACCAGCACCTAAAGAGGCACCCTCCAACCTTGCCAACACCGGTTTGTACATGGTTTCCCCTGAAATGCGAAAAATATTCAAGGAAAAAGGCGTTAAACAAATAACTAAGGAGAAACATCGCCTAGACTTTGGTTATGATTTCATTCCTTACTTAATAAAAACGGGCAGACCAGTATATGGTTACACTTTGAAGGGAAGCTGGTTTGATGTTGGCACTCCGCAGCGCTACTTGGAAGCTATGCGTGACATGCTTGATGGTCGTTTTTCATCATTAACAGAATTTGGTGGAAGAATTAGCGAGGAAGCTAGAATATGGATTCAGGGAGAAAGCAAAGAATCGATGAAGCAGAGAAAAGAAATCATAAGAAAGATTAAACAAGGAAAAATAGAGGTCAATGGCTCTGTTCTCATCGGAAGACACTGTAAAATAGGCAATAACGTGAGAATAGCGAATTCATGCATTGACAACTACACAAAAATCGGCAAGGGCGTCACAATAGAGAACTCAGCAGTTATGGACAGATCCATAATTGAGGAGGCAGCAAAAATAAGAGAAAGCATCATAGGAAGACATGTAACAATCCATTCAAACCAGAAGAAACCCACGAAAATAGATTCGATTTCAGTTATTGCAGATGACGTAACAATAGCAAAAGGCTGCATGCTAACAGCAACAAAAATCTATCCACATCAATACGTAAGAGGAGAATTCAAAAATCAAATATTGTTGTCCAGTTAGAATCTAAAGATTACAGGCTTCGGGGTTATTCCAGAATGGAAAAATGGGAATTATTAATTATTGGTGCTGGTGCTGCGGGTTTAGCAGCTGGAATTTATGGAGCAAGAAGCGGACTGAAAACACTAATTCTAGAGGAGAAAATGGCTGGAGGCACAACAGCTGACGCTCCAATAATTGAGAATTATCCGGGTTTCCAAAGTATAATCGGACGCGAATTGGCCCAAAAAATGGTGGTTCACTGCAGAAGTGTCGGTGCAGAAATTCATGAACTTGAAAAGGTAGTCAGTCTAGACCTTAAAGGCAATAAAAAAATTGTGAAAACCGATAAAACAGTCTACGAGGTGAAAGCTTGTGTATTTGCTTCTGGTGCTCACTATCGTGAACTTGGTGTTCTAGGCGAAAAGGAATTCCGTGGAAGAGGCGTAAGTTATTGTGGAGTCTGCGATGGTCCATTATTTAAAAATAAACGTGTTCTGGTAGTTGGTGGTGGGAACTCAGCGGCAATAACAACCCTCTATATTGCAGAATTAGCTTCTGAAGTTAAGCTGTCGCATAGAAGAGGTATGTTAAGAGCTGAGGAGGCACTTGTAAAAGCGTTAAAAAACAAAAATAATGTTGAAATTTTATGGAATACAGAAGTGAAGGAAATCAAAGGTGTAAACGTGGTTGGCAAGGCATTATTGTTTGATAATAAAACAGGAGAAACAAAGGAGTTAAAGCTTGACGGTGTTTTTGTTCAGGTTGGAGAAGCTCCTAACAGCCAACTAGCAAAAAAAGCGGGAGTAAACGTTGATCAGAAAGGCTACATAATAGTTGATGTACGACAACGAACAAATGTAGCAGGAGTTTACGCAGCTGGCGACGTCACAAACCACCCTGTTAAGCAGGTTGGAACAGCAGTTGGACAAGGCATAACGGCAGCCCTTGAAGCATATGGCTATGTCAAACAACCTTACTATTACAAAGGGTGATTTCACTGTTATCGTCATGTTGGCACCATCATTGAAATACTCTTTTTCACACGATATTCTTTTATAAGAATACATACTTGCTTTTCTCTCCACATTATGCACGTAAACATGTGAGGAATTGACTTTGGGTAACAATGCTGTGCTTGTGGTTGGCGGAGGCATAGCGGGAATGCAAGCATCTTTGGATCTGGCTGACCGAGGACTCACAGTTTATCTCGTAGAGAAATCCCCAACCATTGGAGGGAGAATGGCGCAGCTTGATAAGACATTCCCAACCATGGACTGCTCCATATGCATACTTGCTCCAAAAATGATAGAATGCTTTCGTCACCCAAACATAAAACTGCTCACTTGCTCAGAAGTTAAGGATGTTACGGGTTCTGCAGGTAACTTCAAAGCCAAAGTTTTGAAAAATCCCAGGTTTGTTGATCCTGACGCGTGTACTGGTTGTGGTGCATGTACAGAAAAGTGCCCAGTCAATGTGCCCAGCGAATTTGACATGGGTATGGGAATGCGGAAAGCAATCTATATGCCTTTTCCGCAAGCAGTCCCTCGCATAGCTATAATAGACAAAGATCATTGCCTTTTCTTCCAGAAAGGAGTGTGCAGAGTATGCGAAAAATTCTGCCAAGCAAATGCAATCAGCTTTGATCAAAAACCCGAGGAGATAACACTCAACGTTTCAAGCATAATATTGGCTACAGGGCTAAAGCTTCACGACGTAACATCAACAAGCGAGTATGGGTACAAACGATATAAGAACGTTCTTCTATCACTAGAATTTGAAAGGCTCATCAATGCCTCCGGACCGACTCGTGGAGAGATATTGAGACCATCAGACAAAAAACATCCCCACAGGATAGTTTTCATACAATGCGTTGGCTCAAGAAGCCAACAAAAAGGATTACCGTACTGCTCCAGCGTCTGCTGCATGTACGCCACAAAAGAGGCAATTCTAGTTAGAGAACACACCCCAGAATGTGAAGTTTACATCCTTTACATGGATCTGAGAGTGTTTGGGAAACGCTTTCAGGAATTCGTAAGCAGAGCCAAGGAGAAATGGAAAGTCAAATACCTTAATGGTCGGCCATCCTCAATTCTGGAGGATTTGAATACAAAGGATCTTCTAATTCGATACCAGAACATTGCGGACGGAAAAATAGAAGAGTTACGTGCAAACCTAGTTGTGCTCTGTCCAGCTTTAACTCCAAGAGAAGACAATAAGGTTCTTGCAGAAAACCTGAATTTGGAAATAGATGAACACGATTTTTTCAAGACGAAAGATCCACTACTTATGCCAGTTAAAACAAACGTGCCAGGAGTCTTTATTTGTGGTTACTGTCAAGCACCCAAGGACATTTCTGAATCCGTTACACAAGCCAGCGCAGCGGCGGCTAGAGCCGCGGAAGTAGTTGCATCCTCTTCTGCAGGTGATAGATAGATGAAAACAAGTGAAGAGGAACTGAGAATCGGAGTTTTCGTTTGTCACTGTGGCTTCAACATTGGCGGAGTGATTGACGTACCAGCCGTTGTGAAGTATGCGAAAACCTTGTCTAATGTCGTCTGCGCCGAAGAAAACCTTTACATGTGCTCATCCGCTGGACTAGCCATCATCAAGGAATGCATAATAAAGCATAACCTAAACCGCGTTGTTGTTGCATCTTGCACACCTGCAACTCACGAACCCCTATTCAGAAAGATATGCGAAGAAGCAGGGTTGAACAAGTACCTTTTTGAAATGGTTAACATAAGAGAGCATTCCTCTTGGGTTCACATGCATCACCCAAAAGAAGCGACAGAGAAAGCCAAGGACCTGATCAGAATGGCCGTGGCGAAGGCAAGGTACTTTGAACCACAGGAGGAACTGGACCTTGAGGTGAATCCTTCAGCCTTGGTAGTTGGTGGCGGAATATCTGGGATGAGTGCTGCCATGTCTCTTGCAAGACAAGGCTTCACTGTTCATTTGATTGAAAAGGAAGCAGAACTAGGTGGAATACTGAGACACCTGCATAAGTTAGAACCTACTGGGCGTGCTGCTTCAGAAGTTCTTCGAGAAGCCGTCACAGCAGTAAATGCCAACGGAAACATACACGTACACAAATCTACCTTAGTCAAGGAAATGGAGGGATTCATCGGAAGCTTTGATGTAACTCTTCAGAAGAAGGGTTCAAGGATACCTGAACGAATCAATGTGGGAACGATAATCGTGGCGACTGGAGCTGAAGCATTCAAGCCTGTAGGAATGTATGGGTATGGGGAACACAAAAATATTATAACACAGCTGGAACTTGAACAGCTCCTGAAAAAAGGTGAACTGAAGGAATCTAGAAAAGTCGTTATAATCCAATGTGTCGGAGCTAGAGAAAAAACTGGTAGAACTTACTGTTCGAGAATATGCTGCATAGTAGCTCTCAACAACGCTCTTCTCCTGAAAAAATTATATCCAAACGTTGAGATTGACATCCTTTTTCGTGACATGCAAACTTACGGGGAATATGAAGATTTCTATGGAAAGGCAAGAGCTAGCTTCGTCAACTTCATCCGCTACGATTCTGATAAACCTCCAAAGGTCACCTCAAAGTCTGATGGAAAGCTAACCGTCACAGTCTACGACGAGTATCTAGGCGCTGATATCGAACTAGACACTGATTTGCTTGTTTTGTCTACGCCACTAATTCAACATGAAGAAGGAAGAAAACTTTCGTCCATACTTAAGGTGCCGCTGGGTGCTCACGGCTTCTTTTTTGAAGCTCATCCGAAACTTAGACCTGTTGACTTTACGTCAGAGGGCATATATGTGTGTGGCACAGCCCACGGACCAAAAGATATTGCTGAAAGCATTGTTCAGGCTTGCGCTGCAGCCTCAAGAGCAGGCATTCCAATGGCCCTCAGGAAAATAAAAGCCGGTGCCATCAAGGCAATAGTTGACAAGAACATCTGCGTCAACTGTGATGCATGTGTGATTTCATGCGTTTTTAACGCGGTTGAAGCTGAAGCTTTTGGGCTACCCCACATCGTTGAGGCTAACTGCAAAGGTTGCGGCGTCTGTGCAGCGGAATGTCCAATGGGAGCCATGCAGCTTGTCCACTTTACGGATGAGCAGATTGTAGCTGCAATTGAAGCACTGTTCGAACCGAAAAAACTTGCAGGTCCAAGAGAGAGTTTCGAGCCGATAGTATTATGTTTTGCATGTCAATGGTGCTCTTATGGTGCTGCTGACCTCGCTGGTGTCTCAAGAATTCAGTATCCGCCCAATGTTCGAATCTTACGTGTTCCATGCAGCGGCAGAGTGGACGTGCTTCATGTTCTGAAGGCTTTTCAGAACGGTGCCGACGGAGTTATCATAACAGGATGTCACATAGGCGACTGTCACTACATAGATGGTAACTTAAAAGCCAAGGACAGGGTTGATGTAATCAAAAAATCTTTGGGAGCCCTTGGGATAGATCCGGAACGCCTCGAAATAGGTTTCGCTTCATCATCTGAAGGACAGAAATTTGCAACTATGATGACGAATTTTGTGGAGAAAATAAGGAAGCTTGGACCAAATCCTCTAAGGATTAAGGAAGGAGACAACTAATTTGTATAGAATAGTAAAGAAACAGGAACTGGTCCCCCACATTAACCTATTCGAGTTTTCAGCTAAAGAAATCGCCTCGAAAACCAAACCAGGACAATTCATAATTCTAAGAATAGATGAGAAGGGGGAAAGGATTCCACTCACCATTGCAGATACAGACATTGAAAAGGGAACAATAACCGTGGTCTGTCATGAGGTGGGCAAGTCAACGAAAAAGCTTGGAAGTTTAAAGGAAGGAGAGTGCATCCTAGACTTGTTGGGTCCGTTGGGAAAACCCGCCGTTATCGAGAAAGTTGGAACTGTATTGTGTGTTGGTGGTGGAGTGATGGTGGCTCCCTTACATTTTCAAGCTAAAGCTTTTCATGAAGCAGGCAACAAAGTTATTGGGGTTATTGGCGCTAAAACTGAAAGCAACATCATTTTTGAAGATGAAATGCAGGAAACATGCGATGATCTTTATGTGGCTACAGACGATGGAACAAAAGGCTTCAAGGGACTGGACTTTCTTAAAGAATTGCTTAAAGAGAGAAAAATTAATCGCGTCATAGTCATGGGACCAGTTGTAACGATGAAAACAGTTTCAGAACTCACGCGTCCTTATGGCATACCCACTATTGTAAACTTGATTCCGATAATGGTTGATGGTATGGGAATGTGCGGAGCATGCAGAGTAACCGTTGACGGCAATACAATGTTCGCTTGCGTTGACGGACCAGACTTCGACGGGCATCAAGTAGATTTTGAAGAGCTCATGGCTCGGATGAAGATGTTTACTGCTCAGGAGAAGCTTGCCTTTGTTTTTCAGGAGGAGGGAGGAAGGAAACTGTGAGCAAGCCTAAACCTAAAATTAAGAAAGAAGTCGTTCCCATGTGTAAGCAAGATCCTAAGCAACGTGGGCGCAATTTCAACGAAGTAGCTAAAGGTTATACAGAGGAGCAAGTCGTAGCAGAAGCTGAGAGATGCCTGCAATGTGCAAAGGCTCCGTGTATACAAGGATGCCCAGTAGAGGTAGACATACCCGCTTTTATACAATTGATTAAGGAACGAAGATTTGATGAAGCTATAAAAAAAGTCAAGGAGAAGAATAGTCTTCCGGCTATATGTGGCCGAGTGTGTCCACAAGAGGAGCAGTGTCAAGCAAACTGTACTATGGGAAAGGTTGGTGACCCAGTTTCCGTTGGGAGACTGGAGAGGTTTTTAGCTGATTGGGAAAGAAAGCATGGCTATGGAATTCCGGATAAGTCTGCTTCTACTAGCAATAGAGTGGCAATCGTCGGTGCAGGGCCAGCAGGGTTAACAGCTGCAGCAGACCTAGCTAAGCTTGGATATGAAGTCGTAGTTTTTGAAGCCTTGCACAAACCTGGAGGCGTGCTTATTTACGGAATCCCAGAGTTCCGATTACCCAAAAAAATCGTTGAAGCCGAAGCGGAATACATCGAAAAATTAGGTGTCACCATTAAGATGAATGCGATGATTGGAAGACTGTACACGGTAGATGAGTTGCTCGAACAATTCGATGCAGTTTTTATAGGTACTGGTGCGGGACTTCCCCGTTTCATGCGGATTCCGGGCGAGAATCTTTGTGGGGTTTACTCGGCTAACGAGTTTTTGATTCGTGTTAATCTTATGAAGGCCTATGATTTCCCGAGGTCAGATACGCCTGTTCTTGTTGGTGAAAAGGTTGCTGTTATTGGAGGCGGCAATACGGCTATGGACTCGGCTAGATGTGCCTTAAGATTGGGGGGGAAAGAGGTTACGATTGTTTATCGGAGGAGTCGGCAGGAGATGCCTGTTAGGGCTGAAGAGGTTGAGAATGCCGAGGAGGAGGGCATAATCCTCGAGTTGCTGACAAATCCGAGACGGTTCATAGGCAATGGGAGAGGCTGGGTTAAGGCTATGGAGTGTATAAGGATGAGTTTGGGTGAACCAGATGCAAGTGGAAGGAGGAGACCCATACCGATTGAAGGCTCAGAGTTCACTATGGACGTTGACACTGTCATAATTGCTATTGGAAGGACACCGAACCCAATAATACAACAGACTACTGAAGGATTAGAAGTTACCAAGTGGGGCACAATAGTGACGGATGAGAACGGTAAAACAAGCATTCTAGGCGTCTATGCAGGAGGAGACATAGTAACAGGACAAGCCACAGTTATAAGCGCCATGGGAGCAGGCAAAAAAGCAGCAAAAGCCATACACCAATACCTGATGAAGAAGGAAAAGCCGAACAAATCCTCATGACGAGACCCGTGCTTTTTTGTGTGCATCAATTGAATTTTTGCGCGCTCTCTAATGCGATTATCCATAAAAACTTATGATCAAATACTTATTAAAAACATGAAAAATAACTAACAACAATGGAGAAAGAATTAAATATTCTTTCCTTTCCATATAACTTCTCTCTGAGTTAAGGTTGAGTGAAATTCATGTCAGAAAAGCTGAAGTTTGCTTTCTACTGGGCTGCTAGTTGTGGAGGTTGCGAAATAGCTGTCTTGGACATAAACGAAAAAATCTTGGATGTTGTTGCCAAAGTAGACATAGTATTTTGGCCTGTGGCTATGGACTTCAAATACAAGGATGTGGAAGCAATGGCTGACAAATACATAGACGTCTGCTTCTTCAACGGCGCCATCAGAACCGAAGAACAGGAATACATGGCTAAACTGCTCAGGAAAAAATCCAAAGTCCTAGTGGCTTTCGGTTCTTGTGCCTGTGACGGAGGCGTCGTAGGGCTTGGAAATCTCTGGAACAGAGAAGCAATTTTTAAACGAGCATACTTCGAAACACCCTCAACGAAGAACCCAGAGCTTATCACACCGAAAACTTCCTTCACGATTAAGGAAGGAAAGCTAGAACTGCCTGAATTCTATGACACGGTTAAAACCCTAGCCCAAACCGTAGATGTGGACTATTTTCTCTCAGGCTGCCCTCCACCAGTTCCTCTCATACTTCAGGCTGTCGAAGCAATATTCGAAAACAAGCTGCCTACAAAAGGCTCTGTTCTAATGCCTAAAAAATCCATCTGCGACGAATGCCCAAGAGAGAAAAAAGACAAAAAACTCACCGAAATAAGAAGAATCTACGAAATCGAAGATGATGAGAAAACGTGTTTTTGGGACCAAGGAGTAGTATGCATGGGCCCTGCAACAAGAGCAGGTTGCGACGCACAATGTCCAAACGCAAACATGCCTTGCACCGGCTGTAACGGTCCAGGTCCCCGCGTAACAGATCAGGGCGCTGCCATAGTAAGTGCCCTCGCCTCCATCGCAACTGACCCAACAGTAATAAATCAGGCTGTAGACCCGATGGGAACATTCTACAAGTATTCTCTTGCCCATTCAATCCTCCGAAGGAAGGTGGTCAAAAAATGAAAGAAATCGTCATAAACCCTATCACGAGGCTGGAAGGCCACGGAAAAATAACAATATTACTGAACGATGAAGGAAATGTCGAAAACGCCTACCTGCAGATTCCTGAACTGAGAGGATTCGAACGATTCTGCGAGGGAAGAAGGGCTGAGGACCTACCCATAATCACCACCAGAATCTGCGGCGTCTGCCCAGTCGCCCACCACATGGCAGGAGCAAAGGCCTGCGATGCGGCTTTCAATGTGGAGCCAACGGAAACAGCTAAGAAACTGAGAGAACTCGAGTATTGCGGATATATCATCTACGATCATATACTCCACTTCTACTTCCTGGGAGGTCCAGACTTCGTTGTAGGACCAGACGCTCCACCAGCAAAAAGAAACGTTCTTGGAGTAATAGAAAAGGTTGGCCTAGAAATAGGCAAAGAAGTAATAAAACACAGAGCCTATGGACAAAGAATAACCGCCATTATTGGAGGCAGAGCAACCCATCCTGTGACTGCCTTACCCGGTGGCATGGCAAAGGCCTTATCTGAAGAGGAAAGACAAGAAATCGAAAAAAAGGTTAGAAGCTGCGTTGAATTCGCAAAATTTTCCCTGAAACTCTTTGATGACATAGTTCTGAAGAACATGGATTATGTGAACTTGATCAAAAGCGAACCTTACACCCTCAGAACCTACTACATGGGGACAGTTGACAAAACCAACAAGGTGAACTTCTACGATGGCGATGTCCGAGTAGTAGACACGCAAGGAAACGAATTCGTGAAATTTGCCCCCTCAGAATACTTGGACGTCATTGAAGAACACGTTGAGCCCTGGACATACGTCAAACTACCCTATCTAAAGGAATTAGGATGGAAAGGACTAGTCGACGGGCAAGAAAGCGGAATCTACAGAGTTGGGCCCTTGGGAAGATTGAACGTTGCAGATGGCATGGCGACACCTTTAGCACAGACAGAATACGAAAGAATGTACAAGACACTCGGAGGAAAACCAGTTCATGCTACTCTGGCATTCCATTGGGCTCGGCTAATAGAGCTCATGTATGCAGCTGAACGGGCACTAGAGTTGGTGACAGATCCAGGTATAACGAGAAAAGACATTAGAAACAAACCTGGAAAGCCTGGCGAAGGAGTTGGAATAGTTGAGGCTGCTAGGGGTACATTGATTCACCATTATATTCTTGATGAAAAAGCCTTAGCCAAAAAAGTCAATCTAGTAGTAGCCACAACCCACAACGCACCTGGAATTTGCATGTCCATAAAAAACGCTGCGAAAGGCCTCATACATAACGGCAACGTTAACGATGGACTACTGAACAAGGTGGAAATGGCCTTCAGGGCATACGATCCATGCTTTGCTTGTGCCACTCACTTCGCTGTTGGTGAAATGCCTTTGGAAGTGAAGATTTACAATCATGAAAAGAGACTTTTAAATAAGTTAAAAAGGGGAGGGATAAAAGATGAACGAAGCTAAAGTTGGAGTATTCCTGTCTGACTGCGGAAACCAACTCTCCAATATCTTGGACTTCAATGCTCTGACCGATTACGTGAAGAAAGTTTCAGGCGTAACTCTCATCGCGAGAAGCAGCGAGTTTTGGCGTGGCAAAGGACTGCAAGCCATTTTGGACGCTATTAAAGCTGGAAAAATAAACAGAGTTGTTGTCGCAGAAAGTTTCTCCAAACTAGGTGAAGTTAACATCGTCCAAGCGGTTGAAGAAGTTGGACTCAATCCATACTTGGTTGAAGTCATAGACATCAAAGACCATTGTGCCTGGCCCCATCGAGATACACCATCCGAAGCTACAGAAAAAGCTAAAGCCATGCTCCATGCCGCCATAGAACGTGCTAAACTCCTCGAACCCCTACAGAAACTAGAGTTTCCAGCACTCAGATCTGCCTTGATAATAGGCGGAGGCATCGCTGGCATGCAAGCAGCTATAGATTTGACAGATTTAGGATTCGAAGTGAATTTGATTGAGAAAACTCCGTTTCTTGGGGGTTTGGCTGCTCGTGTAGGCCGATTCTTTCCAACGGACGATTGTGCCATCTGTATACAGTCTCCAGCTTCCGATGTAAAAACGATTACCCACACGTCTCGGAAGTGTGTATATCGTTCTGGTTTCAGCGAAATTCCCGGCTTGAACATACTCACCAACTCAGAAGCCGTGAGTGTTGAAGGAGTTCCTGGGAACTACAAGGTTACAATAGAAAGGAAACCGAGATACGTTGATGAAACGAAGTGTGTTGGATGCGACGCGTGCACAACTGTTTGTCCTGTGGAAGTACCAGATGAATACAATGCAAAACTGAAAACCCGTAAAGCTATTTACATAAATGTTCCTAACGTTCATCCCTCTATCTACGTTATCGACAGTAGTGCCTGCAAATTCCATGATTGTGCCAAATGCGTCGAGGCTTGTCCAACAAAGGCTATTGATTTGGATCAGAAAACTGAAAGGGTAATGCTTAATGTTGGCGCCATAATAGTCGCTACAGGGTTCCAAGAGTATGATTCCAGTGTCATAAAAGAGTATCACTACGGTGACTATCCAGATGTCATAACTAATCTTGAACTTGCCAGAATGATAGACGGCTTTGGCCCCACAAATGGAGCCATTAAGAGACCTTCAGATAACAAGCCAGCTAAGAAAATCGTTATGATACAATGTGTGGGTTCCAGAGATAAACGATGGAATACATATTGCTCAAGCATCTGCTGTATGATCTCTCTGAAACATGCCTCTTTGATCAAATCTACGTATCCTGACGCAGACGTTACAATATGCTACATAGACATAAGAACCACCGGGAGAGAACACGAAGATTACTATGAACGAGCCAGGGAGATAGGAGTAAAGTTCGTCAAAGGTAGACCAACCGAAATCTGGCGGGATCCAGACACGGGTAAGCTAATCGTTGACGTTGAGGACTCTCTTCTCAAAAGATTCCTCGAGTTAAAAGCTGACATAGTGGTGTTAGCCCCAGCAATGGTGCCAGCTGATGGCACAAAAGAACTTGCAGAGATTCTAGGCATTGACCTAGAACAAGATGGCTTCTTCAAGGAGTACAACGCCAAGCTGAGACCAACAGAGACCAAACTGAGAGGAATATACCTTTGCGGAGGAGCAACCTTCCCGAAGGATGCGCCTACAACTTCCTTGCATGCCCATTCAGCAGCTTTAAAAGCTGCGAAGTTCCTGACCGCCGGCAAGATAGTTAAAGATCAGAGAACTGCTGTAGTCAACGAAGAATATTGTGGCGACTGTGAATTCTGTCCAGTCACTTGTCCTTACGGCGCAATAGGCCTAGAGGAGACAACTGAAGGACACGTTGTGGCTAAGATATCTGATCTTTTATGTGAAGGCTGTGGTATTTGCGTGGGAACATGTCCTGTTGGCGCTATTGAGCTTAGACATTCGAGACCAAATCAGATGCTTGCTCAGATGAAAGGACTTATGTCTGTAAACGGAACGGCAAAACCCTTGGTACTTGCTATCTGCTGTTCGGAGTGTGGCGGCGCAACTGTGGACTCTTCAGGTATGGCTATGATGAGGTATCCTGCTAATGTAAGGGTGATGAAAGTTCCTTGCACTGGTATTCTGCAGATTCACCAATTCTTCGAAGCTTTCAAAACAGGTGCCCAAGGAGTGATGGTTGTGGGATGTAAAAGCGACGGTTGTCATTATGAGACAGGGGTTCAGAAAGCTGAAAAGAAGGTGAAGCTTGCCAAAGTGTTGCTCAAGGAATACGGCGTAGAACCGGAGAGGTTGGAAATTTTTAACATGGTGTATATCGAAGGAGACAAGTTCGCTGAAGCTGCGCAGATAATGACTGAAAGACTAGAGAAACTGGGACAACTACAGTTGATGGGTGATCAATAGAGAGATGAGTTAGTATGAATTGCGGGAAAGAGGAAATGACAACCGATCTAGCTTTTTCCGATACTATTACAAGTCGACTAGGAGGAGAAACTATAACTTCATGCTATCAGTGTGGAACCTGTGCTAGCAGTTGCCCAGTAGCTAAAATCACTGACAAGTTTAACCCTAGAGAAGTGATCAAACTGTCTCTGTTAGGAGAGAAAGAAGAAGTTCTCTCTGGCGACTCCATATGG
The DNA here is from genome assembly GCA_004376975.1 of Candidatus Bathyarchaeota archaeon. The sequence goes on along the minus strand of SOJA01000072.1, from coordinate 12,699 downwards.
CTATGCTGTTCATGCTACAATTGCCAAGAACGATGTCCTCAAAAAGTCGAAATAGCCGACGTGATTTATGCCCTAAGGAACATAGCTTTCGAGAAAGGGTACATCCCAAATCTCTATTCGGAATTTGCCTCTGCCATCATAAACGATGGTCGCATAGGCAAAATCTCCAAATTCATGGAACAAAAAAGATCCACCATCGGCTTACCTCCTCTTCAACCAATTGGCGTGGACGCTTTGAGAAAAATTCTTTCGGGCACAGCGTTTGATAAGTTTCAGCAGAAAAAGGAGGGAATGCCATGACAAGCTATGCTCTGTTTCTAGGTTGCACTATACCAGCTCGTCAACCAAATTATGAGGTATCAGCAAGAAAAGCTCTAGCTAAGCTTGGAATTGAACTTGTTGATCTGGCTAACATGACGTGCTGTGCGCCCCCACCTGTGCAGTCCATAGACTTCGAAACCAGCTTATCGATAGCTGCCTACAACATTTGCCTAGCCGAAGAGGCTGACCTAGACATAGTCACGTTGTGCACAGGTTGCTTTGAATCACTCGCTATGACGAATACCATGTTGAAAGAAAACGAAAAACTAAAAGAAGACGTGAACAGAATCTTATCTAAGGCAGGAAAAGAATTCCAAGGCAGCAAAGAAGTGAAACACTACTTACAGGTACTAAAGGATGACATTGGTGTTGAACGCATTAAACAAAGCATCTCCAAGCCATTGAGCAAACTGAAAGTAGCCTCGTTTTCCGGATGCCACTTGCTCAGACCCAGCGAACTTCTAAAATTCGATGATCCCGAACGTCCCCACATCTTTGACAATCTGATTGAAGCATTGGGTGCAACAAGCATTGAATATCGAAACAAGCTGAAATGTTGCGGTGGGCTTTTAAGAGGTTACGCTGATGATCTTGCACTGAAGATCGCTCGGGAAAAACTTGTGAACACAACTAAGGCAGGCGCCGACTGCATTTCGACCCTCTGCCCGTTCTGTTTCCTAACACTAGATATGGGGCAACTAATGATAAAATCAAGGTTCCAAGAAGAATATAACATGCCAGTGCTCCACTACACTGAACTCCTCAGCCTAGCCTTAGGAATAGACCCAAAAGAACTCGCCCCCGAATTCCACAAAATAAGAGTAGACAGCGTACTAAACAAGATCAGTTGAGCATGTACACGACAATTTTCTTACCACAATATATGCCTCTAAAGAATAGTTTTCAGAAGGGCGCGCGCTTTGTGCCATGTATGACTTACGTTTACGTTATATGTGGCATATAATTTGGATTGTTACTCACAAAAGGCTTAAAAACGCCTGCCCCTAAAAGGTTAGTTCTGAAAGGAAAGGAGAAAATGAAAAATTGAGTTCAGATGTGAAACCAACTGACACTTTAGACGTTAGAGGAGAGGTGTGTCCGTACCCAGACGTAAAGACTCAAAAGAAAATGAAGAAGATGAAGTCAGGGGAAATACTGGAAATTCTCCTTGACTATCCTCTGTCCGCGGAGCGAATACCGCGCTCAGTTGAAAAGACCGGACACGAAGTCCTAAAAACCGAAAAAACAGGAACAAGCGAATGGAGAATACTCATAAAAATAAAGTAGAGAGGCTATAACCTTGACGGATACATCATTAATGCTTGCTGGTCTAGCAGTGGGAATAATCTTTGGCTTCGTACTGCAACGTGGACGCTTCTGTATGAACTCAGCCTTCAGGGACATCATACTGATGAAAGAATACACATTGCTCAAGTCGGTTGTCATAGCAATAGTTGTTCAAATGATTGGGTTCCACCTCATGGCAACAATGGGATACATTCAACTAAATCCAAAGGCATTATACTGGGGATCAATGATTTTCGGAGGTTTCGTTTTTGGTATTGGCATGGTTTTAGCTGCAGGTTGTGCCAGCGGAACCACCTACAGAGTCGGAGAAGGCATGATGGGATCTTTCGTCGCATTACTGGGATTCATGATTGGTGGTCTAATGACTTCCGGAGGTGCTTTGAAGGAATTGAGTTCATATCTCAAATCCAACACTGCAATAACCACAACTGACTTGGGTGTTACCGCAGGACCTTTAGTCAAAGAAGGAAGCACAAGTCCAACACTAGCCAATGTCTTCGGTTTAGACCCGTTGATTTTCGCAGTAATAATAGCTATTGTCATACTGGTTGTTCTAGTATGGAAACGCGGAAGCGAAGAAACTAAGGCCGAAGGAACACTGTACGAAAAAATCTTCAAGATGGGATGGAATTGGTGGATCACTGGTATCGCCGTGGGAATCGTCGGTATGATGGCCTTCTGGAATTTCCAGAATTATGCTTTGGGAATTTCTGGCGGATGGTTCGGCTTTCTGGATGCACTGATAACTGGCCAACTTCCCAGATTGGGTTCCGGGATGTTGAACTGGTTCACGTTTCTAGTGATTGGCGTAGTTTTAGGTGCTGCTGTTGCCGCTGTCATTGCTGGAGAGTTCAAGATGAGAGCACCAGATGCGAAGCGGCTGTTGCAGCAGTTTATCGGTGGATCGATCATGGGAATCGGTGCTGTCATCGGAACAGCATGTAACATTGGCCACATATTAAGCGGTATACCTCAACTAGCGCTAAGCAGTATACTTGGCGGAATATTCATAATCCTAGGATGTTGGGTAACAGCATACATCATGTTCATGAGAGGATAGCATGCCAACAATAAGCTTTCTCTTTTTTTCTGGACCTTACCAATCTGAAAGTCCGGAAACAACGATCGAACTAGCAAAAGCAGCCCTAGACAAAGGCGTGAACGTGAAGATTTTCTGCTACATGGACGCGGTTAACTGTGTGAAAGTAGGACAAAAAAAAGTTCCAGGCGTGACCAATATTGAGGAGCAGTTCAGAGAGTTAATAGCAAGAGGAGCAGATGTTCGCTTGTGCACGCTCTGCATGCTTGTAAGAGGGACAAAAGCCTTCATCGAGGGCGCTAAGAGGGCTGGAACACCCGACATTGCAGACATAGTGGAAGAGTCTGATAGAGTTCTAGTAATTTCTTAAGAAGGAGAAAAAAGTATGTCTAAAAAAATCGTTGTCATGTTGAGGAAACCGCCACACGGCTCTCTTTATCCAGCTGAAGGGTTACGAGTGGCTGTTGCAGTCAGCGCTTCCGAAACAACAGTCGTCTCCATAGGGGACAGCGTGTATGCGTTCCTAAAGGAAACTGACATGACACTCTACAAGCACCACTTGGGTTTTCTGAAGGAAACTGAAATTCCAGTACTCGTAGACAAAGATTCGTTGGAAAAACGTGGACTGACCGAAGGAGATTTAGTGGATGCTGTTACGGTAAAGGGACACAGCGAAATCCTTAACACAATAGCTGAAGCTGATGCCACCTTAACATTTTAGGTGTTGTTTTATGGATAAAATACTTTATTTTGTGACAGACACGGATCCGATGAGTATACAGCTTGCTTCGGAACACAAAGACAGCGAAGTTGGAATTTGTCTTATGCAAGACGCAGTCTACTTCGGATGCAGAGGAAAAAATGGAAACGGAATGCTTGTAGAAGCACTGAGGCACGGCGTGCCCGTATTTGCAGCCAAGAAAGATGTTGAATTACGAGGCTTAACGAAGCTAGTTCACTCAGAAATCAAAGTCTTAGACTACGGTGAAATCATAGACCTAATCTTCAACTACGAGCGAATAGTCAACATCTAACTCCACCTCTTTATTTTCATACTATCGATTTTTTTCGATAGAATTTCCAAGACTTCTCACTTCCATAAGCCTATTCTGCATTTTTTACGGTCCTATGGGTTGTTCATTGATAACCATCTATTCCAAAATCTACAATACTTTCAAAAAAAGCGTTGGAAATGGAAGGAATTGTGGCAAATGTAGACGAAGATTTATGTAGTGGGTGTAGAATTTGTGAATCTCTGTGTCCTTGCAGTGCAATTTGAATGAAAGAACAAGCAGAAGAAAAACGAGTTGCACACGTAATCGAAGCCTTATGCAAAGGATGCGGCGTATGTGGCACAGCATGCCCAACAAAAGCCATAACACTGGGACATTTCACTAATGAAGAGATAATAGCTCAGGTTAAAGCTGCGATAGTGGAGGAAATAAGAGCATGAGTGGAAAAGAAGAGTTCGAACCTAAAATAATAGGTTTCCTCTGCAACTGGTGTGCTTATGCCGGCGCTGATTTGGCTGGCGTAAGTAGAATACAGTATCCTCCGAATATAAGGATTATAAGGGTTATGTGTAGTGGAAGAGTAGACCCGTCCTTCATCTTAGAAGCGCTAAAGGATGGTGCGGATGGAGTTTTGGTTGCTGGATGTCACCTGCCTTCCGATTGTCATTATATCAGCGGAAATTTTAAAGCTTTAAGAAGAATAAAGCTCTTAAGAAAAGTCTTAGAGCAGTTCGGAATCGAACCTGAGCGTGTGCGTTTAGAGTGGATTTCAGCAAGTGAAGGACACAAGTTTGCAGCTGCGGTGAAGGATATGGTTGAACAAATAAAGAAAATTGGACCAAATCCATTGAAAAACGGAGGAAAAATAGATGAGTGAAACTACAGAACATGTTCCGAGTATTATAAAAGCCGAGGAAATGGATCCTAAATTCAAATATGAAATAAGCAAGATGCATGGCGCAGAAAAACTCATGCTATGTTATCAATGTGGAACCTGCACTGCAGATTGCCCAATTTCCAGATTCAATAATTTCTACAGACCAAGAAGAATCGCTAGAATGGTGCAGTTCGGACTAAAAGACAGACTTCTTTCAGACAATGCTCTTTGGCTCTGCACTAACTGTTTCACATGTGTTGACCACTGTCCGCAGGGTGTAGAAATCGCTGGCATCGTCAGAGTCCTAAGAAATCTTACAGCAAAAGAAAGAGGCACAATGCCTGCGGTCTTTAAGGGATTAGCCTCTAACATCTTGAAGGGAGGTTACGTGTATGAAATCCCAGAATCAAGACATAAAAGGCGTATGGATCGGGGATTGCCGCCATTGCCAAAACCAAATCTTGAAGACGTTAAGAAAATATTTGATGTTACAGGCTCTCTGAAAATATTTGAGAATGCTAAAACTATTGAAAAGGTGAGAAGCTGAAATGACGGAATTAAAGTATCTATTCTTCTTAGGATGTGTCATTCCCTACAGGCTTCCAAGCTATGAAGTTTCCGCAAGAAAAGTTCTTGAAAAGCTTGGGGTGGAGCTGGTGGAGATGCCGGAGTTCAACTGTTGCGGTTTCCCAATGGATCCGATAAACCATGACTTGATGTTGACTTTGGCTGCGCGAAATCTCTGCTTGGCGGAAAAACAGAACCTGAACATTCTGACTCTTTGTAATGGATGCTTCGGCATTTTGAACGATGCAAACAAAACGCTTAAGGAAGATAAGGAAATCAGAGAGAAAATTAATGGTCACTTAAAGGAGATCGGCATGGAGTTTAAGGGAACAATAGAAGTTAAACATCTTGTTCACGCACTTACAGAAGATGTAGGCTTGGAAAAGATAAAAGACGCTGTTAAGAAACCGTTAACTCACCTTCAAGTGGCGCAGCACACAGGATGTCATATAGTCCGTCCAGCGAAACACGTTGGTCGCGATGATCCAGAAAATCCCACAATGCTCAAAAATCTGATCAAGTTAACTGGGGCAGAATGTTTGGATTATATGGATGAAACAGAATGTTGTGGCAATCCAATAATAGGCGTCAATGAGGAAGTCCCGTTTCAATTGGTCCGAGAAAAACTTGAGCATGTTAGAGCTGTGAAAGCACAAGCATTAGTTACTGTATGTCCCGCGTGCCACATGATGTATGATCTTTACCAAACTAGGATAGAAAGGGTGTTTGACGAGAAATTCGGCTTACCAGTGCTGCATTACACACAATTATTGGGTTTGGCTATGGGCTTTACGCCTGAAGAGCTGTTAATGAACGCGCTTAGAGTAAAACCAACGGAAATATTAAGTCAAATTCAAAAGTAGAATGCCAAGATGGCGAAAGCAAAATTAAAAATCGCCTTTTACTGGGCCGCAAGCTGTGGTGGCTGCGAAATTTCAATCTTAGATATAAACGAAAAGATATTGGAAGTCGTGCAGGCAGCTGACATTGTTTTCTGGCCTGTTGCAATGGACATAAAATATGAAGACGTTGAAAAAATGCCAGATGACTACATAGATGTCTGCTTCTTCAACGGAGCAATAAGAACTGAAGAAAACGAGAAACTAGCGAAATTGCTGAGAAAGAAATCAAAAGTTTTGATTGCATATGGATCTTGCTCATACATGGGAGGAATACCTGGCTTAGCGAACGTTGCAAACAGAAAAGAAGTGTTTGAAGAAGCTTACCTCAACAACATTTCCACCGTGAATCCTAACGGCGTAACTCCTAAAACTCGAGTTACAGTCAAAGAAGGAGAATTGGAGTTGCCAGAATTTTATGACACTGTTAAAACATTAGCTCAAACAGTAGATGTTGACTATTATGTTCCCGGCTGTCCACCATCAGTTGAACTTACAACAAACGCTCTAGATACAATAATCAGAGGGGAACTTCCACCGAAGGGTTCAGTGCTCGCCCCTTTAAAGTCAGTTTGCGATGAATGTCCATTAAATCCATTAAAGAAGGGTAAAATTCAAATCCCTGAAATACATCGCGTCTACGAGATAATTCCAGACCCTAACAAGTGCTTTCTAGAACAAGGAATAATCTGCATGGGTCCAGCAACTCGTGGAGGCTGCACTGCAAGATGTATAGATGCGAATATGCCGTGCACTGGATGCGGAGGACCATGCCCGAACTCGCTTGAGCAAGGAGCCGCAATGATAAGTGCCTTAGCGTCGTTGCTTGGCTTAGAAGAGGAGAAGGAGAAATACACTGAAGCAGACGTTGAAAAACTTGTTGCTCAAATAAAGGATCCGCTGGGAACGTTTTACATGTACTCACTACCGTCTTCAGTTCTTAAGAGGAGAGTCATGAAAAAATGAGAGAGATTGTTATAAATCCGATAACAAGACTTGAAGGTCACGGAAAAATAACGATTTTCCTTAATGATCAGGGGAACGTGGAGAATGCTTATCTTCAAATTCCGGAGCTTAGAGGCTTCGAGAGGTTTTGTGTTGGAAGAAAAGCTGAAGATATGCCTCAGATAACCAGTAGAATATGTGGTGTATGCCCTGTTGCTCATCATTACGCTGGAACAAAGGCGTTAGATGCTGCATTCAACGTTGAACCACCATCTGCTGCGAAAAAGCTTAGAGAATTAATGTATTGTGGCTACATAATCTACGATCACGTTTTGCATTTCTTCTATCTAGGGGGACCAGACTTCATAGTTGGACCAGATGCTCCACCGGAAAAGAGAAACATTTTAGGCGTAATTGAAAAGGCAGGATTAGAAGTTGGCAAGGAAGTTATCAAGCATAGAGCGTATGGACAAAAAATCACGGAGATTATCGGTGGAAAGGCTACTCACCCAGTTTGCGGATTGCCTGGTGGAATTTCCAAATCATTAAGCGAAGAAGAGAGACAAGAAATCGAAGAAATGGCTGCTTCATGCGTAGAATTCGCAAAGCTCTCATTGAAGCTGTTCCACGATATTGTTCTTGGAAATGAAAAATATGTAGAAATGATCAAAAGTAATGCTTACACGTTGAAAACGTATTATATGGGATTGGTTGACAAGAAAAACAGGGTTAACTTTTATGATGGTAAGGTAAGAGTTGTAGATCCACAAGGTAACGAGTTCCTAAAGTTTGAACCTAAGGACTATCTTGAACATATCGCGGAACATGTGGAAGAATGGACATATGTGAAGTCGCCGTACTTGAAGAAGGTAGGATGGAAAGGCTTCATTGATGGAGCAGACAGTGGAGTATACCGTGTTGGACCTCTTGGAAGACTCAACGTTGCAGATGGTATGGCTACTACGCTTGCACAACAAGAGTATCAGCTCATGTACAAAACTTTAGGAGGGAAGCCTGTCCACTCTACGTTGGCTTTTCACTGGGCTAGGCTTATCGAGTTGCTTTACGCTTCAGAAAGAGCCGTAGAATTATGCAGAGACCCGGAGATAACAAGCACAAAGATCCGTAACAAGCCAGGTAAACCTGCAGAAGGTGTAGGGATAGTTGAGGCCGCTAGAGGTACGTTAATTCATCATTATGTACTTGATGAGAATGCACTTGTTAAGAATGTGAATTTGATCGTTGCAACAACCAACAATTACCCAGCTATTTGCATGTCAGTCCGTGATGCAGCTAAAGGCTTAATCCAAGGCGGCAACGTAAACCAAGGTCTACTCAACAAGGTTGAAATGGCTTTCAGAGCCTATGACCCTTGCTTCGCATGCGCCTCGCATTTCGCTATTGGACAGATGCCCTTCACCATAGAAATCTATAATCATAAAAGGAAGCTGCTTAAGACCATACAAAGGTAACCGTTTATCAGATTTCAGATTTTTGTTGTTTTTGGTGACTTTAATGGTTAATGGGAACTATGATATTGAAAACGAGCTAGGAGTATGGCTTTCTAACGCTGGAAAACTTGTCATAGCTGGCATAGGAAACCCAATACGTATGGATGATTTTGCGGGGACAAAAATAGTTCAAGATCTACAGGGAAAAGTCTCTGAACGAGTCTTCTTGATTGAATGTGAAACTGTTCCTGAAAACTTCATGCAGAAAATCATAGATTTCAACCCTACACACATTCTTCTGATAGATGCTGGGATTCTAGGCTTAAAACCCGGAGATTCAAGACTTATCAAACCGGAACAGCTGGCAGCATTCCCAGCATATTCAACACACATGCTGCCCCTGAGAATTTTCTGTGAATATCTCACCAAAATAATAAGAGCAGAAATCGCTCTATTGTTGATAGAGCCTAAGAATGCCGATTTCGGGGAAGGACTCACAACTGAAGTTGAGGCTTCAGTGCAAAGAATTGTTGACATTTTACTTGGGATACTTCCTTGAAGCTCAAGATCAGAAGCAATACATCATATATTTACATAATAGATTTATTTGCCTATGCTTAAGCATTAATTTGAAGGGAGAGAAGTGAATGTGCATGAAGTCAGTGAGGATGCTGAAGTTCATAACGATTTTCGTGATCGGTGTCGGATTAGCTGTTCCAGGCTTTTCTTTCTCGCAAGTTATCGCTCATCCCAACGTTCCTTCTTTAACTGGTTTTTTGGTTACAGGCCCAGTACAACAACACATACAAGGAAATTTTAGTTCAATACAGGAAGCAATTAACCAAGCTGAAAATGGCTCAACAATACATGTTCCCTCTGGCATTTATTATGAACGAATAATTGTGAACAAGACAATTTCGCTTGTTGGAGAAAACGCTTCAACTACAATTATTGACGGCAATAATGGCGGAACGATTGTTAAGATAACAGCTAACAACGTAACCTTCACTGGTTTCACTGTACAGAATACAGGTTGGGGCTGGATCAAGAATGGAATTTATGTTTATTTTGCTGATAACTGCAAAATAATAGATAACTTTCTGTTTCATAATTGCCAGAACATCAGGTTAAATCATTCACGGAATTCTTATGTTTCAGGCAACATAATAGATGGTGATGGCTACGGAATCAGATTCATCAGCTCTTTTAATTGTACAGCAACGGGTAACAACGTTTCTAATTGCATTGGAGGTGTTCATCTACAGAATGCAACAAGCTGCACTGTGAAGAGGAACTATTTCACCCAGAATAGCCAAGGCATCCGTTTGTATTCACCCTGTACGAACAACAACATAACGGTGAACACAGTGTACAATAATACGTATGAGGGCATGATAGAAACTATGCCTCCAAACGCAACTTTCTTCCACAATTTCATGTTTCACAATAACTTCATCAACAACACGCGCCCATTTATTTACAAGGCTTCAGGCAACATCTGGGACGATGGTTATCCTTCCGGAGGCAACTATTGGAGTCGATACAATGGCACAGATTCGCATAGTGGGATTTATCAAAATGAAACTGGCAACGATGGGATTGGAGACGAACCACATCATCTTACCAGCTTGGAAGTGGATAGGTATCCGCTGATGCATCCCTATGGATCTGTCCGCAATCTCAACACAAGTCTAGCTTATCTAAGCATACAATCTGCAATAGATGCCTCTGAAACTCTAGACAGGCATACATTATTGGTCGATTCGGGTGTTTATCACGAGCATTTGAATGTTCACAAATCTTTAACGCTTATTGGAGAGAATGAAACGACAACAATTATAGATGGAGGAAATGTAGGCACAGTTTTGTCTGTAAACGCGGACAACGTCAGTGTTGCCAGATTCACAGTACGCAACAGTGGGTTAAACTTCCCCCCTTATGGTAATGATTGCGGTGTTTTCCTAGATTACAGCAGTGGAAGCAACATAAGTTACTGTGTAATAGCCAATAATCGAATAGGAATCTATCTTTTCCATTCCAAAGAAAACGTCATAGAACATAACCTTGTCTACTCCAATAATGAAAACGGTGTGTTACTCTATTATTCAAGCAACAACACTCTCAGAGGAAATGAGATTATGGATAATTCTTACAATTTCGGTGTTTTTGGCGGAAGTTCTCCGAATTTCAGAAACAGCATAGATACAAGCAACACTGTTGATGGCAAGCCAATTCAATACCTGACAGATGTTGCGAATCAAGTCTTTGACAATCAAACAAACACAGGGGTTCTTTATCTTATCAACAGCATTAACGCAACAGTACGTGATTTGAACTTGACAAGGAATGGACACGGCGTATTCTTTTACAATGTAACAGGCTCGACTATAGAGAACGTTACCGCTTCAAACAATAGTTATGGCATATATCTTCAAGATTCACGTGGAAATATTATAGAGAGTAATTGCTGTTTTGAAAATTGGGTGGGAATCTGTCTTCAAGATTCGGAGTACAATGTCGCTGAAAATAATATTGCTGAGAACTGTGAGAAAGGATTTTCCCTTTATAAAGCTGACAACAACAATCTTCGAAGCAACACAGTTTCGCACAATCTTTATGGAATCAGGTTGTATTCCTCACATTTTAATGAGTTTTTCCACAACAATCTGATTGAAAACAGTAACCAAGCAGATTTGATCAATTCGCACTCGAACGTTTGGGATAATGGTTGTGAAGGCAACTACTGGAGCAATTACAATGGCACAGATTTGAATGGCGATGGAATCGGCGATACAGACCTGCCTTGGGAAGGATTAGATTACTATCCTTTGGCGAATTCTTATTGGAATTTGGCTGATGTCAATCACGATTTGAAAGTGAACATTTACGATGTTGTTCGGATATGTGTAGCCTATGGCTCTACTCCATCAGATATGAGGTGGAATCCACATTGTGACATCGCTGAACCATATGGAATCATTGATATGGATGATATAGAGAAAGCATGTTTGAACTATGGAAAAGAATGGGATAATCCTTAGACCTTACTTTTTTCAGAGTAGTTGACCTAAAAGGCTTTTTTGCTTTTTGCTATAATGTTTCTGTAGATGGACAGGTTTTGCGGATCACGAATAAACACATCACACAGGTAATTCTCGAATCTTGAGTAAATATAAGTCAGCTATAGTAAAAAACAACAATGATGACCTACTGTAGACAACTGGGAAACAAACATTTGTAAAACAGAATTTTGTACAAGTGCAAAGTCCGGTTCCCAGGAGCTTATATTATACAAATTCAAATGGTGATGCCAGAAACATAGAACTAAATCACACAAACTTTAATAAATTATCTTCATACAATGATATATGTTAAAAATTTAGGAGAATGGAGAGATTGAAAAGAAACCTTAGTTCTAGTGCTATTGCTGTGCTTTTAGTTTCATTGATGTTCATGAGTCTCTTAACAATACTATCATCTAACATAAGTTATGCTCAACCAAGCAGTATGTCTTTCACTTCTGGAGAAACAATCAACTTCACCACCGAGACAGAAATGACTTTCAAGGGTTATACACAGATGACGTTTGGGTCCAATGTTACAATGAAATTCCAATCAGGCATCAAAATGCTATTCATGGAAGTCTTTCCTGATGGTTGGCTTGAAGCGTGCGACTTGGTTATCGTACTGGAGCCAGCAGGCTACCTACCCATTGAGTGTACATGGTGGGAGGCAATTGACGCACATACAGGCGAACTCTTAGGAGAGTTTCACGTAGATGGGAACAACGGTATAGACGAATTCCACATAGACGCTACTTACCCTACACAAGGTTTTCCAATTCCATATGAGGACATATTGGCTGTCAAAAAGATAGACATTATAGAACCATGTCAATACTATGAGGTTCACTGGCCTGCACACTGGTGGCCTGAACCATGCAGCTGGTGGGAAATACTAGACCCTGAAACTGGCGAACCCACAGGCTTCGAATTTCATGTTGACTGGACTAATGAAAGCTGCGAATTCCACATAGACGAAATGATACCTGGGCCTTACATACTGCCATTTCCATGGTACGAAGTGTGGGCACAACGCAAAATACCGGGCATTAAACCCTGCGATTATTTCGTTGTTGAAGAACCCGAACACTGGTGGCCTGAACCGTGTACATGGTGGGAAATAATAGATCCTTGGACCGGTGAGCCGACTGGCTACAATTTCCATGTTGACTGGACTAATGAAAGCTGCGAATTCCACATAGACGAAATGGATCCTT
>SOJA01000221.1 GCA_004376975.1 Candidatus Bathyarchaeota archaeon | reverse complement strand
TCAAGAGCCTCGGTGAACCCAAGTACATCAATATGTTGTCCAATTTATCTCTGATTCCGAGCTTCATCTGTCCACCCTCTTTCAGTTCATACTCCACTTCTACCTATAGGATCCTAAAACCACCGAACTACGTATCCTTACTTAGATAAGGATTTCGTGGACGAATATTCTCTCGAATGCGGGCGCGAGTTTTATGATGATTCGAGTAAGTGCAGCCGTGCAACTCTATCATCGTCTTCCCTCCAGACATTGTCGATTGATGTTCGCCACCTCTTTTGCCTTCTCCATCCAATCATATTTCTTGACTTTCTCTAACGCTATTTCGGTCTTTTCTCTTATCTCGTCACTACTAGTCAGCGATTTAACAATGCCATCCGAGATTGATTCTGGACTCCTAGGATCGACTAGGAAAAGAGCTTCTCCGAAATCTTCTATGAAAGATTTTGCTCCACACGATACTACTATGGGAACGGCGCATGCTGCCGCTTCTAGACAGACAAGAGGATAGGATTCGTCCAGTGAAGGCAAAACAAAAGCATCAGCAGCATTGTAGTACGTTAGAAGATCCTCATTGGTTATGGCACCTAGGAATTTCACGTTCTTAAGATCAAGTTTCTGTGCTGTATGTACCAAGCTTTGCTTTAAAGGTCCATCTCCAACTATCATGAGCAATGCATCCTCAATTGCCGAGCTCACTCTCTTGAATGCGTATAGAAGATTGTAGAGATTTTTAATCGGAACTAGTTTGCCAACAAATAGGATCATTTTCCCATCAATTTCCAACGTTCTCTTGCACGTTTCCTTACTAACTGGTTTGAAAAGCGCAAGATCAACACCCCCAGGCACTACATGCAAATGCGCGTGCGGGTGCAGAACACCATACTTTTCGATGCAATTCCTAATTTCCTTATTGATGGCTATAACTGCACTCACGTGCTTCAGGTATCTTGCGCCTTGAGGAGAAGGAGGATAATGAACTGTAGCTATGAGGGGAATCCTGTATCTCCTCGCTATTTTTACGATCCCATGGAGAGATTCTTCATCATGTGTGTTGATTATGTCAAAGCTGTGATTTCTCAGTAGATGTAGATGGCATTGTAGCTTGTACTGGTGGTAGTGAAATTTAGATGCAATAAAACTGAACACTTTCACCCTTTCTATCTCTGGCGCGCGCGCCAAAACGCGTAGAAAGTACAGCTGAGGGACGTAATCTAGTTCAAAACGGCTTGATAGGGGCTCTAATTTCCTAAAAAATGGTTTGCCACAAATGACTGTTATGTTGTATCCTAAATCGGCGAGTTTATTCGACAAATGTAGCGCATAATGTTCCCTGCCACCCTTCTCGGATGCAAAATAAGTAGCAGCCACACCTATGCTCACTTCTCTTCGCATATTCGGCAAATCGCTCCATTGATTCCCCTTTCTAATGCGCCGCGCAACTCTGCTTTCTTGGCTGAGTTTTCCTCCATCTCCCACAAAGTGCTTTATCCAGATTCGGAAACAATTTAGCTGGAAGCCTCATGGCTTTTCGCCACAATGGATATTTGTCTGTTATCCTCTTCAAAGGAAACTGCAAATACCAGGTTTTTCTTCCTTCAAGTTCAAATCCGTTTCTTCTTAGAAAGTGGTTCAACGACTTCCAGGTGAAGAATCTTATGTGCTGGCTTTGTTCCAATCCTGGAACAATATTCTTGCCCATGAGCATGTTGACTCGGTCGATGAAATTCACCAAATTTGGGGCGGTCAAGATCAGTTTTCCATCTGGCTTCAGGATTCTATGAGCTTCTTCTACAGCCTTACCGGGGAAGAAAAGGTGTTCAATCACCTCTATCAAGGAACACGCGTCAAATAATCCGCTCCTAAATGGAAGAAAATTACACGAAGCCAACATCACGTCAATTTTCCTTTCTTTGGCTTCACTAATGGCTTGACGGTTTACATCTACTCCAATGTATTGGATTCCGTGCACATACCGACTAAAGGAGCCATTATAACATCCAACGTCAAGCAGAAATCCACTTGACGGAACGAGTTCTGAAACAATCTCCCACTGCTCAAGTTTCTCAGGAGATTTTTCCGATAATTGAGATTCCACTCTATGAAACTCTATTGCATCACGATCGTGCACATTTTCCACCACTACATCTCCTCTTTCCAATTGGCCCATGAAAACTAATTCTCAACGATTTCTCTTGCGTACAGTAATTCGGTTCATCTTTGCAGAAATAGGTTCTTTCTCCAGCAGGTGTAGCCATAGAAGTCGGCGAGACCATCGACGAGGTAGTAGAGGAAGGCAAAGGGGTTCCGGAACAAGATTGAGATTTTGAATCCCGTCCAAAATTTAAGCAGACTCCTGAATACCAGTTGGGCTGGGTTGAGTTTTATTGCTTGGATGTATCGACCTCCCGCCGTGTTCCAAGCCTCTTTCCTCCAGATGTCTCGGAAGAAGAAAAAATAGTTTTGGTTAGGTTGCAGGTGTTCAGCAAACACAGAATATGAAGTTAGCCACAGAAAACCGTTTTTTACTACGTGTCTCAGAATCTCATGGTCTTCCCATGCTGCAAGTGTTTTGTCTGGTTTCCAAGTGGCGACTGATTCTTTCTTCATCAAGGTTGCGTTAGTGAACCCTCTTTGAGAGTCCACATTGCTTTTTGACGAGACAACCAATGCACATGCTTGCATATGCGGTGAGTAGTAATAAATTCCGCGGGTCAGAGAACTCTTCTTCCTTGCGAAGCATGCAACCGCTCCCATTCTGTTTCCCATCAATCCCTTCGTAAACTTATACCACCCTTTTAACAATAGAACATCATCGTCCACGAACGCGAAAAGTGGGGTGTCAACATTATCAACGCCTATTTTGCGTGCTCTTCCAAGGTTTTCTCGGGAAAGGACTACTTTTGCTTTGGGAAAGGTCTCTAAGACTTTGTCCACTGTTCCGTCGGAACTGTATCTGTCAACTAGGATGAAGCAGTGAACTGGGACTTCTTCGGATATTCTTTGAAGAACTGCATGGAAGTATGGGCTATTGCTGTTGTATGT
>SOJA01000109.1 GCA_004376975.1 Candidatus Bathyarchaeota archaeon | reverse complement strand
TCGCGAGAAAAAACTCGGAAAACAATCCTTCAGGCCCGCTGGAACTATACTTGAAGCACAATTTCAAGATGAAAAATGATAAGGATGATTTCCCGCTTGTTCGCTTTGAGCTTAGAAGATAACCATTATATCCTTTCTCATTTAATGAAGCTTTTGTAGGTTGGTCATGTCAAGTGAAATACGATTCGGTCATCGTTCGGTTTGGTGGAGAAATAGGCATCAAAGGCAGATGGACAAGACGCACCTACGAAAAAATGCTGCTGAGAAACGTGAAGAAAGCTCTAAAGCACTACAACATCCCTTATGAAAAAATCATACATAAACAGGGAAGGATGTACATAAACACAAAAGAAACCCAAGGGACTGCTTCAATGTTGACGCGGGTGTTCGGTGTTTCCTCAGTTTCCCCAGCCGTTGAAACTGTTTCAGGTCTAAATGAAATTGTGCAGAAGGCTGTTGAACTAGCAGATAACACGTTGAAAAGGGGAGGCAGTTTTGCAGTTCGATGTCGCAGAGTTGGAGAACAATCGTACTCAAGCATGGATGTTTGCAGAGAAGCTGGAAAACAGATTCTAGCGAAACTTGAGAACCGAGACTTGAGGGTGGATTTGAAAAATCCCCAATTTACCGTGGGTGTTGAGGTTAGAGACGAGTACGCTTACATTTTCTCTGAAACATTGCAGTGTTCAGACGGTTTTCCACTGGGTTCTCAACCCAGGGTTATCTGTTTGCTAAGTGGGGGAATAGATTCACCAGTAGCTTGTTGGCTTGCAATGAAACGTGGATGCCCCATCATTCCAGTATACTTTGATATTGAAACTTTTACGGATGAAGCAGCAGCAACCTCCAAGGTTTTGGACGTCGCTAGAAAACTCTTCGAATGGTCCATCGGCTTTCCAAGAAAAGTTTACATTGTGCCACATGGCAGAAACCTTGAAACTTTCATGAGAGAAAACCCGAGAAAGCTGACATGCGTTCTATGCAAACGCATGATGTATCGCATTGCCGAACAAATTGCAGAAACGGAGAAAGCTGAAGGCATAATAACTGGCGAAGCTATTGGAGAACACGCAAGTCAAACACTAACCAACCTAAGAGTTCTGAACGAAGCTGTGACTGAGTATCCGGTGCATCGCCCGCTTCTAGGCTTCAACAAACTAGAAATAGTACGGTTGGCTCAGAAAATCGGCACTTTCAAGATTTCAACTAGAAGAGCTGGAGGATGTAGCGCAGTTCCTAAAAGGCCCTCAACCAGAGCGAGATTAAGGATTGTGAGAAAAACTGAGCAAGAACTTGACATAGAGGGAATGATTGAGGAATCAGTCAGAGCAACTAGAATTGTGACAGTTTAGGCTTAAACTTCTTATTGACAAAGTAAGCTATTCTTATGTAGGTATGTCATCGGCTGAAATCGCAGTTCGGGTGTTTCGTAAGCTGGAAAGCGAAGATCTTAGAGTGCTGCATGTGATAGAGGCTGCCATGAGCAAACGTGAATTTGTCCCAAAAGAATTGATTGCGAAATTCACTGAATTCAGCCTTGGAGAAACGGCTTTTAGGTTAAGCCGCCTAGACAAGTTTAGCCTCATCCACAGAATGAAAGGCGCACATGTTGGCTACACTCTGAACTATGCTGGATACGACTGCTTAGCGATAAATGCTTTGGTTAAAGCGGGAGTGCTTGAAGCATTTGGAAAATCCTTGGGAGTGGGCAAGGAGGCAGACGTTTATGATGCTTTAGATGCAAAAGGTGAAAGGATAGCCGTGAAATTTCACAGACTGGGTAGGATTAGTTTTCGTCAAACCATGAGGAAAAGAAGCTACACAACTGTGCATACTAGCTGGCTTTTTCAGTCCAGACTTGCAGCACAAAAGGAATTTGAAGCTTTGAAGCTTGTCTTCCAACATGGTGTGGCTGTTCCAACCCCAATAAGTCAGAATCGCCATGTACTTGTAATGGGAATGATTGAAGGCGCACTGCTTGTAGAATACAAGGGAATTTCGGAACCCATAAAAGTTCTAAGAGAAATATTCCGGAGCGTACGAAAAGCATATTTAAATGCAGGCGTCATTCATGCAGACTTGAGCGAGTACAACGTTATTCTGAAACCTAACATGCACATCTTGATTATCGATTGGCCACAATATGTTACGAAGAAACATCCAAACGCTCAGCAACTCTTAACACGTGATGTCAAAAACATCTTAAGATTCTTCAAGCGCAAGCATAGGCTACAAGTTAAGCTCAACGAAGCTTTAGCGTACGTTGCTGGAATGGGCAAAATGGCCATAACTACTTTATAGCAAAATTCACTGTTCTCTGTTTTGGAGACGGCGGCTAGAATCTAAGTCGTTTGTATTCGCGCGCGCTAGTCACAGTCGCTTGGCCAGTTCCGAACGAAACCAACACAACTGATAACACCCTAGTAGACGGCTGGGTATTCGTAACCATTCGTGGGGACGTTGATGGTAACAGAGATGTGCATATTTTTGACATTGTCAGGATAACAGGCGTGTATGGTGCCAAGAAAACTGATCCTCAGTACAATCCGAACTGCGACTTAGATGGTGATGGAGACATCGACATTTTTGATATTGTGACTGTAGCGGGAAATTATGGAGACCGTTGGTGAGCGCAGGCTCGTGTCGAAGCCTGGTTTGAACCAGCGACAAATGGAGATATCACCTGCATACCTTAATTTCTTCACGGGCAAAAGTCTTTCTTTTTGGTTTCCCTTCTGGCGCACACAAAACCTAAAAGACAACGAAAGAGAAAAGAACACCCAACTCCAAAATAGCAGTCACTAATCGGAGGCAACAAACTTATGTGGCGGTTAACATCAGAACAGAAAAAATTTACAATAGGAAAGGTTGCAATCGGCGGAAGACCCGGCGAAAACCCAACCGTACTCATAGGATCAATTTTCTATTACAAACAAAAACGCCTAAACTTCAAAGAAGATACCGGTGAATTTAGCCGAAAAGAGTGTGAAAAGCTGATAAAACATCAGGAGGAATTCTCAGATAAAACGGGATTACCGTGCATGCTTGATGTTGTTTTGCCATCCAAAAAATGGATTAACCGCATCATAAACTATGTAACATCAATTACAGATGTACCTGTATTGCTTGACGCTCCTTCAGCTCAAATAGGAGTTGCCGCATTGGACTACGCCAAAGAAGTGGGCATCCAAGACAGATGTGTCTACAACTCACTTACCCCAGAATCGAAGAAAACGGAATACGATAAGATAAAGGAAACGTGCTTAAAAGCTGCTGTATTACTCGCGTACGACACAAAAGATATGACGTGTAAAGGGCGCGTTAATGCAATAAAACAGCTTCTGCCTCAAGTTATTGAAAGCAGAATCGAGAAAATACTCATAGACGCATGCGTGTTAGATGTACCAACGTTAGGCTCAGCCTTTAAGGCTATCTCAGACCTCAAAAACGAGCTGGGATACCCTGCTGGATGTGCTGCTCATAACGCTATAGCAACGTGGAAGGGATTGAAAACTAAAATGGGGTTACAAGCCACAAAACCTTGCGCAGCCGTAGCTAACGCAATAACATTAGCAGCTGGAGCGGACTTCATACTTTATGGACCGATAGAAAACGCAGCTTTCATTTTCCCAGCTGTCGCTATGGTCAACGCTGCCTTCGCTCAACTCTTGATAGAAAAGGGAACAGTGCCTTCTCCTTCGCACCCAATTTTCAAAATTGCTTAGCCATCAAAACCTGACTGCTGGCGATTTTTCATTCAGCTATACCCATGAGTTTTTTCGCAACTCTTACAGCCTCCATAGCGTCTTCACCGTAGCCGTCTGCGCCTATTTCTTCAGCCCACCTAGGTGTGGCAGGAGCGCCGCCAACAATAACTTTCACTCTATCTCTCAAACCGGCTTTCTTCAAAGCTTCAATCACGTCGCGTTGAGCAGACAGAGTCGTAGTCAAAAGAGCTGACATAGCGACTATATCTGGGTTGGTTTCCCTCGCTTTTCTCACAAACTCTTCGACAGAGACATCTTTTCCTATGTCATAAACCTCAAAGCCCGCTGTGAAGAACATGATCGCAACGATGTTTTTGCCAATATCGTGGATGTCACCCTCAACAGTGCCAATCATGATTTTTCCGAGAATCTTCCTTTCCTCTGTTGCTCGTTTTATGAGTGGTTCCAAGACTTCAGCGATAGCTCTCTTGGCTATATTTCCAGCAGCCACTAAGTGAACGATAAACAGTTCGCCATTTTCGAATTTCCTTCCGATCTCTCTTAGCGCTTCAGTCAAAGCGTTGGTCACTTCCATTGGGCTGAAACTCTCTGTGATTAGATTTTCCACGGTTTCGACGAATTTGTCAGCGTCAAATGTTAGAAGCTGTTCTCTTAAGGTCGATACAAGTGTGGTCATGAAAATATCTCCTCAGCATTTTAGGGTTATATTGTTGATTTGCTTTGATATTTATTTCTTGTGTGTGACGAAAAAGAATGATGTAATTGACATACCTGACCAGCATAGTCTCGCATGTAATGCCAGTATGTTAAGATTTAAGGTTGACCTTAAAGGATAGACCTAGTTGGATCTTTATTTGGAAAGAACATGGCGGAGGTGAACTCTTTCTCAAAATCAGAGTCCAGAGCCAGTTCCACGTAGTCAATTTTTCGGCCTATTGAAGAAGCTATACGCCGATGTTTTCTGGATATCAGAGTCATTCTCGCGCCGGTTCCAGCGGCGTTCCCCACAAACTTTATGTTTTTCGTCTGGATGTCAGGAAGCATACCGATTAGCTTAGCGTTATCGAGGTTGATGTAGTTTCCAAATGCTCCAGCAACGAATACATTCTTGATGTCTTCCGGTTTAACGCGCATTCTTTTCATGAGAATGTAGCATCCCGCGTAGATAGCAGCCTTGGCAAGCTGGATTTGTTCAATATCTTTTTGTGTGATCACGATGTCACGTGTTGCACCTTCGTCTCTGAATACAAGAACGAACTCTTTCTCTCCGTTTCTGGTTCTCAGTCTAGGTGTGTGTGAGTGCTCGACGAATATTCCGTTTCTCTCGATCAGTTGGCATTTTAAGAAATTCGCAATTCCGTCAACAATGGCGGATCCGCATATTCCAACAGGTTTTGTGTTTCCCACTGTTTGATATTTCACTTCGTGATTTTCTGGTTTTATCTGGATTCTCTCTATTGCCCCTGCAACTGCCTTCATTCCACATTTGATGTGAGCACCTTCAAATGCTGGTCCGGACGCACATGAGCAGGCAATCATTTCACGTTTATCGCCGAGTATAATTTCAGTGTTGGTCCCGATGTCAATGACGAATGAAAGTCTACTTGATTTGTGTATCCCTGTCAAAATGATATCTGCAACCGCATCCGCACCCACGAAGCCTGCAATGATTGGAAGCACGTGTATGTTTGCGCTTGGATTCACACATATTGGTAATTCTCTCGCTTTCACGTTGATTGGTCCGCTTACAACAGGAACATAAGGTGACGTACCTAGATACTTCGGCTGAATTCCGAGGAAAAGATGATGCATCGCTGTGTTACCAACCACTGTCATTTCATAGATATGCTCAGGAATACATCTAGATTTTTCACAAACCTGCCGAACTACAGCATTGACGCCTTCGACTGCAAGCTTCTGCATTTCCTTTAGTGAACATTCTCCTTGTGAAGCAAATGAGATTCTGGAGATTACGTCTTCCCCATGGATGACTTGTGGATTCTCCAGAGACCCTACGTTGATAAGATCTCCATTTATCAAGTTGGAGAGATAACCAAGAATCTTTGATGTTCCTATGTCAATCGCCACTCCATATACCTCATTAGATGTGTCTCCAGGTTCCAATGAAATGATTTCATTGTTATTCCAGATAATCACTGTCACCTTCCATTCAGCTTTTCTCAGTATCTCGGAAAGGCTTTTTGAAAGTGAATAATCAACTCTGGTTATCTCAAGTCCATAGGCGTCCTTAAGAAAATCGAGTAAGCGTTGAACATCTGATCGTACATCGGATAGAGATGGTTTGTTTAATGTTACATATAGCTTGCGAATCGCAGGATCAACGACAACACGTTTTTCGGTTCCTTCTATCAGAAATTTCCGAGTGGTTGTACGACTTTCTTCCGGAATAAATACTGTAACATTATCCACGACAGAACTGCAACAAGCCAATCTAAAGCCAGAATCCAGCTCGAACTTAGATAAACGCTCCTTTTCAATTTCAGTAACGTCACCGATTTCTGATGAATCTTTAATGATGATCCTGCATTTGCCGCAGGTTCCTCTGCCACCGCACTCCGACCTAACTGTGAGACCAACCGCTTTCAAAGCATCAAGCAAACGTGTGCCTTTTTCAAACTTAGATTTTATGCCGTAGGGTTCGAATGTGATAATTACGAATTTTCTGTGCGACATCAATACCTATATGAACAGACTACAATTTCAACTAATCGTTAGAATAGGGAGAAACAGGTACAGACGCGCCTTCTGAACTAAATGCATTCAGCTAAACATCCTATTAACAGTGTTAGACTCGAATTCACAACACGCGCACAGACACCCTCACGTCAAACACCCGCAACTTTAGAGAATTGGAACCGATTTGATATTGTAACGAGTCATAATTTCCTTAAGGATCTCCTTCAAATTGTTTCTTATATCATTCGGTAACAACTCAGGAACACTCTCTCGCAATATCCTGTCAACAATCTCTCTGGCTCTGCTTGTTGTATTTTTTGACCCTTGCTTCTTCCAAGCCTTCATAGTCAACCTATCAATTACGTCAGATGGCATAAAGTGCTCCCTTTCTAACCATTTGCGCGTATGCTCCTCTGCAAGATAGTGACCGCCTGGACCAACCCTACTTATAACTGTTGATGCAAATGAATCATTGTTAACAATTATGCCTTTGCTGAGTCTTAAGGACATTCCACAGATTTCGTTGTCAACCACAAGCTTTTCGAGGGATTGGCAGCTTTCGAAGATGAGCATTCCCGGCCCAGAAATGACGTTTATGCCAGCAAGGACTCCAAGGATTATTCCAAGGCTTGACTCCATTCCAGTTTGGGCATCGATTATCTTGGAGTCACTCAATCCCAGGTACGCATGGGTTGGCAATCCATAATGCTTGCCAATCTGTGAATAAGCGCATGCTAGCATCATTGATTCGATTGTTCCGGGACGGGATGTGCAACATTTCATATCGAAGGTTGTTGGTGAACCTCCGTAAATGACAGGCGCTCCTGGATTTGTAATCTGAGAGATTACGAGGCCACTTAGGAATTCTGCGTTAGATTGTGCGAGAGTCCCAGCGAGAGTTACGGGACTTGTTGCACCCATCTGCGGCGCAGGTATGATCTCGGCTGGCAAACTGGAGCTTGCGCAATCAATTAGGTTCTCGCATGAAATGTCGCTCCACATAAGCGGAGAAGATGGACACGCATCAAAGATTGCCATCGGCTTGATCGCTAACTTTTCTTCTCCACCAACAACAACCTCCAACAGCCGCTTCATATCAACAAGCCCTTGCTTTGTGAATGCGCCAGTAATAATGGGCTTCGGGGAATTTTTGAGTACAAGATAAAGGCGATATAGGTCACATATTTCCTTTGACACGTCTGAGGGTACTAGGGCTGTGCTTTGTGCATGAATATGCTCGAGGGCGTCAGCCAATTTGACTAATTCGATCAGATCCTTCGAAAGCGGTTTTCTTATGTCGCCTGTTTCATGATCCATAAAATGGACTGCTGTTGAACCAGGATTGAAGATAGTATGATTCTCGCCAATTATCAGTTCATGCTTTCCATCTCGATCATACAACCGTATGATTGATGGCGCCTTACTCATGCATTCCTCTACAAGATGTTGGGGAATATGCACAACCTTTTTTTCAAAATCAACCTCGCATCCGAAATCGTTGAGTAAGTTTAGACCGCGATCGTTTTTAATCATAACACCTCTTTTTTGTAGGATCATCAATGAAACATTATGAATGTCCTCTATCTCATGCGTTGAAAGAAGTTGGAGTAAGTGTCTTTTGGAAGGCGAAAACTCAGGCATGTTTTATCCCTTACTCATCAATTGTTTTATGAACCAACCATTCTTCTCCGTTGGCACTTAGGATTTCCTCGCGGCGCGCCATTAAATCGTACATAGTTTCTAAAGTCTTTTTCGATAGAAATGAATCATAGATCTACTATGCGTATGGGATCGAAGCGTATCGTGCATCTCTCAGTTTTTCTGAGAGCGTTTCTATCTATTTTCCTTCCATTCTTTGTATCTAAGCGCGCGAACTTGTGAATATACGAAAAAACTCTTCAAGGAGTTATTTACAACTCAAGTGGCGATATCTCCCGCAAAATCCTTCTTTTCGCATTGCTCTGCAAAAACGTGTGTCATAAAATAGGCGCTATTTTTTAGGCACTAATTCACTTAGATCGTAAGAGGCAACACACAGGACACTGTCAGCGCCCCCATAGTAGATGAGAAGCTTGTCGTCCATCAAGATGTTTCCGCAGCTAAAGACCACATTGGGCACTTTGCCAAAGCGTTCGTAATCTTCAGTAGGTGTTAATATAGGTTTTTCAGAACGGTAAAGAACAATTTCAGGATCATACTTGTCAAGTAGTGCGACGCCAAGAGAATATATCTTCTCAAAATTCACTCCGTGATAAATGAGGAGCCAACCTTCGTTAAGCTCTATCGGTGAACCAGCTGCACCAACCTTCCAACAATCCCAATTCTTAATCCTAGGCCTCATTACAGATTTGATATCATACCATCTCTGAAGATCATCCGAACGAGTGCTGCAAATATCGGGTTCAATGCGATGAAACATAATATATTGCCCATCAATCCTTCTAGGAAAAATCACTGCGTCCTTGTTACGAATACCCAGAAAAGGTAACCGCCGATCTGCCCACTTCCATTGGTTAGCGAGAAAATCCTTAACGGCAATCGAAGTTAATGAAATCTGATATATTAGATGATGATTACATTCTTGCAACGCAGTATAAGCCATAACCAACTTATCATCCAGAAGAGTCAAACGAGGGTCCTCACACCCATTCTTCTCTGCATCGTTTATGGGTTCAAAAATAGGGAAAGGCAAACGTTCGTTAATGTGATAGCCATCCGACGTGGCGGCATAACCAAGACGAGAAACACCGTCATCACCCATAGCACGGTATATAATGTGAATACGCTTGTCCGCCCTAAAAGCGGCAGCATTGAATACTCTCCTTGACTCCCATTCATGAGTCACTACTGATTCAAGAATCGGATTACCTTGAAAACGTTTCATGACGCGTAATTCCCAAAGACTTTATTCCAAAAAGTTCATCTAAAAACTTTCTGATTTCCTAATATGGTTTCAAAAACTTTATTCCAAAAACTTCATCCAAAAAGTCTCTGATAGCCAGCAAACCCACCAATTTTCCATTTCGATTCACTACCGGCAAGTGTCTGATTCCATGTGAGATTATACATCTTCTTGCCTCTTCGAATGTAGCGTCTTCCCCAATAGTTATGACATTTTTCGTCATAACCTTCCTCAGAGGCTCGTCTAAAGCAACCTCTTGGGCTACAACTCTAATGACATCTCGCTCGGTAAAAATTCCTTCACATTTTCCTTCATCATCAGTTATAACTATTGATCCCACATGTTTCTTATACAATATCTCAATCGCCTTCTTTACCGTATTGTCCTCTTTTGCAGTTACGACGCTTTCAATCATTATATGTCGAACCTTCATCTTTCTTCCACCAACCTTCATTCTAACCTTTATTTTGTGTTTTCCTTAATAAATCAACTGCACGATTTCTTAAGAGACACCAACTCCAAGCGTGCTAGAAGATAGGATACAGTAGACTCAGCGCCTTGGTTTAGGTTTAATCCTTGAGGTGTTATTCCATCATAACAACCAC
>SOJA01000047.1 GCA_004376975.1 Candidatus Bathyarchaeota archaeon | reverse complement strand
ATGACCTCTCCACAGCTTTTTGAAAGCGTCATCTACAACATGAAAAAATACTTTGACGGAAAAACCTACGTTTTAGATATCGAAGGAGAAAAAGGCTACAAAAAGCTTGAAGACCTCCATGAAACCCCAGAGCTCGGCGTGATCATGCTTCCTCCAAACGCCTCGATACTGCAGTCAGAAAGATGCGCAAAAACTGGAGTTAAGGCATTAGTGGCAATAACCGGTGGATACAAAGACAGTCAGCGCCAGCAGCTAAAAGATTTGAGAAACGAGTATGGCATCCGAATACTAGGCCCAAACACGATTATGGGTGTTATAAACACAGCAAACGGATTGAACACAACCTTTGAAAAAGACGTAATGCCAACAAGAGGGCGCATCTCCATCGTATCCCAAAGCGGAGGAGTAGGCGCCTGCCTCCTCGACTGGACATGCTTCTACAAAATTGGCGTTGCCAAGTTCGCTTTCATGGGAGACAAAATCGACGTGAACGACGTAGACCTTCTCCAATATTTCAACAAAGATCCCGAAACGAGAGTGATATGCTTGTATATGGAGGGAATTGAAAACGGACGAGAATTCATAGAAGTGGCTCGAGAAGTAGTGAGAAGTAAGCCCATTCTAGCTCTTAAGGGTGGAGTTACAAGAGAGGCAGCGCAAAGAGCCCTTTCCCACACTGCATCCATAACTGGATCCGACATGGTGTTCAACGCCGCCTTCAAAAAGGCAGGAATCATCCGAGTTAAAGACGAGGAAGAACTACTGAACGCGGCGATTGCGCTCGTGAAACAGCCTCTCCTGAGCGGAGACAACATAGCCATCGTGAGCAACGTAGGTGGACCCGCCATACTCGCTGCAGACGCGGTGGTAAAAAATGGGTTAAAACTGGCAACGCTGTCAGAAAAAACAAAAAGAGAGATAGAACGCCGCTATTCCGGGGTGGATGTGGTCAACCCGATAGACTTGATTGCGGATGCTAGGGCTGAAAGATACTCTGTCGTTTTAGATATGGTTTTATCGGACCCAAACGTTGACGGAGTTATGGTTATAAACATGCTGAAGTCGTGCTTTTTTGAAGCTGAAGACGCAGTGGCAGTCGCTGAAACTGCTAAAAGACATTCTGACAAGCCTGTGGTCGATGTTTCGGCAGGGGGAGAAGACTTTACACTTGTCTACAAGGTTTTACAGGACACCAACATACCTACCTACAACATGCCTGAAAAAGCCGCAAAAGCATTAAAAGCGTTAAGAATATACCACAAAATAACCAAGAAAACTAAAGAAGATTAGCCTTCATAAAAGTGGAGCCAAAACTTTATGCCTAATTCTTAGGAAAGGTCGACAATGACCCAGTTTTTGAGTGAGGGCTTAAAAGAAAATGTGCTAAGTATTTGTAAGCGTATCGCAGGTTTTCACAAAATAGTTGCTGCATGTTTCTACGGTCCACGAGTGTGTGGTTATGCCGACGAAAAGAGCGATATTCACGTTTTGCTATTGCTCAGTGGTTATCGAACGGGATTAAAGTGCTACTCTAAACCTTCGAACGGAGTTAACGTGTTCATTTTGGCGGTGAATCAAAGAATTTTTGAAAGAGATGTAGAACAAGGGTGGCTGGGCGAATTTGTTGCTGAAAAGATCACGGTTCCTTACGAACCCTTGATTAACGAGAAATACTTATGGCGTCAAGAGGTCAAAGTAAAAAGAAGGATCATTTGGGAACTTTGCGAAAACATTGTCTTGGGATCCCCTGAATTGTGCCATGAACTTCTAATTAAACCAGAATACTTCATGTACGAATCCATGATGCGGAGGGCTCGATTGTTTCCACCCATAACCTACAGCTTCCTCAACATGTTAAGGAGAGATTTAAAAAGAAAAAATGTAGAATTGATGATGAATGGATACTTGAAAGCTATTAATGAGCTGGTGGAAGAGAATCAAATCACCTTTTCTAACGGACATGTTAAGATCACACAAAGACTTATTAACACAATAAGAAATCAGAAACCTCGGTTCCCTGTTTTTCTCAGATCTATTCAGAGAACGGCGTTTCTTCATGTTCTCAGTATTCTCCCTAAAATGATGGCTCCTCTTATACAAGATCAGCAAACGTTCATGAAGTCGCACCAACAGGTTGAAGCTGAAGAGTTGGTTTTCCGCCTTGAGGAACCTGAAAAATACTTGCTGATGCCCACACCCCTTGGACTTGTGCCACTGTCAGATAAGACCACCATCGAAGATTTCGTCAGAAAAACAGTTCCAAGCGGAACGACTCTGGACATAAAGATTAGACAGATGGGCGGAGTGTTAAACAGTGTTTACTTACTTAGGTTTCAGAAAAACCATGAGGAACAAAAGGTTGTTGTGAAGAAATTTAAGGATTGGCTTGGTTTTAAGTGGTTTCCGCTATCGTTATGGACACTGGGCACCAAGACTTTTGCGGTGTTGGGACGAACTAGGATGGAAAGGGAATACGCCATAAACCAGTTCCTACAAGGTCACGAGTTTCCCGTTCCAAAGATTCTTCATATCAGTCATCAAGAACGCCTGATTTTTGAGGATTTTATTGAAGGAGAAAACATGGTTAAAGCCATTAAACGTCTTATCTCATCAAAAGAGAAAGCCACAGACGAAGCTGCTCTAGTGAGAGAAGTGGGGAGAAAAATCGCAGAAGCTCATAGACTCGGCGTTGCTTTTGGAGACTGCAAGCCGGAAAACATCATCATTGCGAAGGATGAAAAAACGTACTTTGTAGACCTTGAACAGGCGACAAGAGATGGAAACCAGGTCTGGGACATCGCCGAATTTCTTTATTATTCGGGTCACTACGTTTTCCCAATTTTTCCTTCAGACTCTGCAGAACTCATCGCGAAGGAATTTATTAGAGGATATCTTGAAGCAGGAGGAAAAAAGGAAACCGTTAAGAGGGCAGCATCCGCACGGTATACAAAAGTTTTCAGCGTCTTCACACCCCCGCATGTTGTCTTGGCTATTTCTAACATTTGTAAAACGATGGGTGGATGATGAATCATGCCAGATGATAAAACAACTCTCGTGTTTTACGGTGGGGTGAACGAAATCGGTGGCAACAAGATACTTTT
>SOJA01000197.1 GCA_004376975.1 Candidatus Bathyarchaeota archaeon | reverse complement strand
ATCATTCCAGAGTGTAAATTAGGGTATAAGCTTTTTTTGCTGATTTCATAAAAAGACAATTATGCGCGTGCGCGCATAGTGTGTATGTCTTTCTGGGCTTCAGTGAGGGCATTATCCTCTGAACAGCTGATATCCGGGGTAACACCAGTTCCTTCCCAGTCTTCATTCGTTTTGGGGTTGTAGGTACGGCCAATCGGTACCTTGAATAATATACCTGTATCTAAACCTATGAGGGCTACTGGATGAGCTCCACCTCCAGTGTTTGATCCGACTAGTGTTGCTCTTTTGTGGATTTTTAGGGCAAAAGCAAAGTGCTCGCCTCCAGAGAAGGTGAAACTACTTGTGAGCACATAGACTGGTTTCGTGTAGGTGAAGGGTGTCTTCGTCGTTTGACATTTAAACGTTTGATTTCTTGGTCTGAAATAAGTCTCTAGAAGTGTAAATGGGACCTCAGAGTCAAAGAAATAGCTTAATAGAAAGTTCGCCGAGTCACCGTGGCCACCGCGGCACTTCCGGAGGTCAATGATCAATGCGTCCGTGTTCTTGACAAACTGCATGGCTCCTTCTAATTCATCTATTGAATCACTTAGTGGGTTGAACATGGTGATGTTGATGTAGCCGATGTTACCTGGTAAGATTTCCACGTTGGTCAAATCGGAGTGCGCCCTTTTGTTCCCTTCACTAGGCTTTTTCATTGCGTGAGAGATAATGTTGGACATGTCTCCAGGCAACATGACCTGTAGATGCCTATCATTAACAACATTCCGCAAATGCTGGGTTAACTGTTCGCAGAAAGTTCTAGGATCAGTTATCTGATCATAGTCACTGTTCGCGTGATGAGTTTCCAAAGAGCGACAGAGGTCTTCCACCTGTTCAGGGAAGACGTAGTTTTCTCTTATAGCCTTTTGAATTCCTGCTATGGTTTCCCTGATAGTTTCAGGGGTTAATTCTTTTAGTTCAGGCAATTTTTTTGGCAGTACTTTTTGTTTCATTACACGTTTTCCAGTTTCTGGCATCCGCACTTTTTTCTTTGTCTTTTCCGCTTCCACACTAGCACGTCCTTTTGTGCGTCTATGGACTTATCGTGTTTCTTCTTGGCTGAGTGACTTTTTGGCTTGCTCCTTTAGCTCTCTTATCTTGTCTACTGTTGGCATGACTTTCTGAAACAGGTCCTTTCGTGCCTGGACTCCTTCTTTGATGAAGAAGGCGGCTGCTTCAGATCGGCTCTTGAACGCTTCGACCTCGACAAGGGCATCAATCTTTTTCAAGTCGTCATCGCTCAATCTTGTCATAACCACGTTACTCCGACCGCCCAACTCTTTGCCTAACCTCATTAGAACTTTCTCTTTGATTTTCTCTGCGTCTTCACCTTCGGGGCAACGCATCTTTATCAGATATTTCATTTTCTTCTTTTCGCCTTCATGTCCCTCAAGGTCTGGGCAACACGCTTCCATCTCTTCGTCTATTTCCACATTTTCATCCATCCCTTTCACCTCACAATATGTAATACGTACTGTGTAACGAGTATCACGTAATTAGAATACTTAAAGCTTTCGGCGCGCGTGCAGAAACTTCCATCTCTAATTCTAGAACTTCTGTCAGTTCTTACAATGGATAGAAAATGTCAAAAGGTCTAAAACTGACGCATGCATGCAAATTATTCCTCTAGTCGACAAAATCCTAAAAATTGTAAAATGGTAAAGTCGCCTTTGCGTGCGCTAGACTATCTTGAAGAATTTTGTTTTCGGTGCTCCGCAGATTGGACATTTTTCTGGCGCCATGCCTTCGACAGTGTTCCCACAGACGCTGCAAACATAATAGTCGATTTTTGTTAATTCCTTGTTATTTCTTAACGCTTCAACTACCTTTGAGAATAAACCAGCGTGTACCTGCTCAACCTTGTTTGCCACATCAAAACTCCAAGCCGCTTGATCATTTTCCTCTTGTTTGGCGATACTCAAGTATTTCGGATACATTTCTTTGAATTCAAAAGTTTCTCCGGAAACTGCAGCATCCAAATTCTCAATTGTTGATTTTATCTCTCCCATTATTCTAAGATGATTCAGAGCATGTATTGTCTCTGCTTCTGCTGCTGCTCTAAAAAGTTTTGCAGCTTGCATTAAGCCTTCTTTCTCAGCCTTTTCAGCAAAAGCCAAATATCGTCGATTTGCTTGCGACTCACCCGCAAACGCATCCTTCAAATTCTCAATTGTCCTACTCATCTTAATTTCACCGTTAACTCAAAATATCGAACGGATTCAATATAAGTTGTGTGTGCTTGCAAACATTTTATGAGGAATCCGGAAACTTTTTGCCATACTCTTCGACGTGGACTATGTTCTTCAGTTTCTTTCTAGGTCTTATCAAGTGAGCCAGCTTAGCTGAGATATCCAGCTTCTCTCTTGGATAGCCTAAGGCCAATAGCGCCACGACCTCCAGACGGCTGGGTATTTTCAGCATTTCTCTAATCTCTTTTTCATTAAAGACACCTATCCAACATGTTCCAAATCCCTCGCCAGTAGCGGCTAACACGAGGTTCTCCATGGCAATACATGTATCAATGGCATACCAACGCGGAGAAGCCCTCTGATCGCCGCATCCAACAATAACCACAGGCGACTCTGCCAAAAAACGACCAAATCTACATCCCCTAGCGATCTTTCTTCTCTTATCTGGATCTGTGACTACGATGAAGTGCCAAGGCTGAGTGTTCCCTGCTGAAGGAGCTAGTCTAGCCGCCTCCAAGATCTTCTTCAGTTTATCAACCGGAACTGGTGTAGGCTTATATGACCTAACTGATTTCCTTTTTTGAATAGCCTCGAAAACATCCAACCTTAATTCCCTCGACCTTAACAGAGTAACTACTCTTTGTTCCTAATTAGTGGCGAATTCTCTTATAGTCTTCATCTTTCTCACATTCAAGTCCTCGATTATTTTCGCAAGCGTTTCTTCAAATCTCTCAATAAGACCGAATACCTCCCTAGTATCTTCTCTCTCAACAAACTCACTGACTTACCCATTCAATCTTGAAGCAAACACAGAAACAAGCTTGTATACATGCAATGAACCACGATAAATTATTTGTTGACGTGCTTAACTGCATGTTACACTTCTTAT
>SOJA01000057.1 GCA_004376975.1 Candidatus Bathyarchaeota archaeon | reverse complement strand
CTTCACCATGAGCGCATCTCAGCAATGATGGTTAATGCGCTTATCGCGCGCGCAAACTCTACGCTGGAATGGACAACGGATACATCTTCGTCGATCCATCTCCTGAAACTGTGCAGAGTGAAACATTTATGGTTCCCGAGTTTCCATCATCTATTATGCTGCTTATCTTAATGATTGCCACAATTGCAGCGCGCGCTAATAGGTTAAATTGTCAGTGGGATGAGATTTTTGAATTGTCTTATTACGCCTTGACCCATCATGTGTCTGTAGAGCCTACTCTTCAGTTTGTTACTTGAAAACACTCCTCCTAGTTTTCTTCTCCATGACCCGTAGAAACTTCGATAACAGTTGTAAAGTTCCTCCTGCACTTCCATCCTTGACAGTGTTTCAGTGGACATGATTGCATGAGCCATGTCATAATGTGACAAGTTGAAATCTTCAATCCAATCGTTTCGTTTAGCCTCTTCGTGAATTTCAGTTCCTGGGAAGGGCGTGAGAGCAGTGAAGATAGCAAAGTCTGGATCCAATTCATTGGCAAACTCTCTCAACTGTCCAATAG
Organism: Candidatus Bathyarchaeota archaeon; assembly: GCA_004376975.1. Next base: position 9,446 of record SOJA01000057.1, on the reverse strand, counting down.
ACTCTCTGGTGTCCTTTCTGTCACCAATGACAAACATGGCATGTGAGAAAATCCCGTTCTCCTTCAACAACCTCACAGCCTTAGTTGCTTGTTCTGCTCCTATGCCTTTCCTGAAGCTCTTCAGAGTAGATTCTCTAGGGCTCTCTACTCCCATCATGATCCAATAGAGCCCTGCCTTTCTCAACTTCGGCAATACTTCTTCATTTCCGATGACATCATCACACCTCCACTGGAGAAAAAGCATCAGGTCATCTCCCAACTCACGCTTCAGAAGTTCATCAGCGAAGTTATCTGCTCTGTTACCTGAACCAAAATCATCATCAGTCAACCAGATGAATCTGCTATCATAGTTGTTATAGCAGAACTCTATCTCGTCAGCAATTCGTTCTGGCGACTTGAGTCTCCAAACTCCACCCCAATGTTTCCATTGTGTGCAGAATGTACACTTGTGGACACAACCTCTTGCACCTTCAACTAATGCATAGGGAGCATGACGACCAGCCATTGCAGCAAAATGATACTTGTGGATAAGATCTTTGACAAAGTGGTATCCAGGATAAGGAAGATCATTCAAATCCTTGATTAGTGGTCTTTGCTTGTTGTGTATGATCTTTCCATTGTGCCTGAAGGATAATCCCCTTATCTTTGAGAACTGAGATTTTCTAGTTGAGTTCTTCACCAGTTCTGTTAGGGTTTCTTCTCCTTCTCCTCTGACGATGACATCTATTTCAGGATACTTTTTCAGGCTTTCTTGAGCTGTTGCCGTGAAGTGTTGACCACCAGTAACTGTGAGGATCTCAGTGTTCACATTTTTGGCGATTTCAAGGGTTCTCAAGACTAGGTAAACATTGCAGGTTGCAAATGCACTAGCAGCCACAATATCAGGATTGAAAGATTCAATCTTTCTTCCAATCTCACTCCAACCCAGCTGCTGAGGTGTGCAGTCTAACACCTCTATCTCGGCGTCTTCAACCTCTCTTTCTAGGTAAGCTGCAAGCTGTATGATTCCGAAGGGTGGCGGGAGATATTCCCCCATCACAAACCAGAATTCTCTTGGAGGCTCTATAAACAGAACTTTCATCGTTTGTCTCCTTGAAGTAAGTCAGGTTATCCCATAAGTCTCTTGTTTCAGTTCTTATGACTTGTGGAAGTCTCCAAAAGCCTTATGAATACTTATTGTTGAAACAAGTGTCCATTGGAGTGGAAATCTTTGGTTTATTGCTCTAAATGCGGAACCAAGAACGAAGAAGATGCTACACACTGCACTAAGTGCGGAGTGAACCTAGAGGTCTCACGGGAGAAAAGGTTTGAACGACGTGCAGAGGAATGGGGAGAACAGTTTGGAAAGCGTGTGGAAGAGGAATGTTTTGGCCTACCCCATGGTGGAGCCATTGCAGGCATAATCTTTGGCATCATAATTCTCGTCTTTGGATTCGCTTGGCTAACAGGTGTAGATATATGGGCGAACATAGGACCCTTCATGGCAATCCTCGTTGGACTACTAATCGTCGCTGGCGCTATATACGGCGTAACTCGTAGAAGATAAACACCCTTTCTTTTTTTGTAAGCCTCACATTTCAAGTTGCATTAATAATTTAAGCCCAAACCCAAACCCCCCATTTTTTCTTTTTGAATATGCGAGTTAACATCATTCTCCTCTCGTAAGCAAGGATTTTCTGTAAGGTTTGAATCCAACGCGCGCGTGACAATCTAAGGTTTTTATGTCGCAAATTCCAATCTCCTTTCCATGGATAATCTAAAAAAGGCTATTGCCAGTACGTTAGGACTAATACCAGAGGCTTTGTTTATTGATCCGTTACCATTTAGAGATTATATCCACCTTGCGGAAAAAATCGTGAAAATTAAATATTTTAACGCCAAAATCCCCGTATACGGTTCTGCAGACATAACCAACAGATGCAATCTCAGGTGTAAACATTGTTATTGGTGGAAAGGTTATCAGAAGGGTGAGGAATTATCTCCAGATGAATGGCGAACAGTGATAAATGAAATTTTCATAAAGAACCATATTTTTCATGTAGCTCTTACAGGTGGAGAACCACTGTTAAGACCTGATGTGATAGAAGTTTTTACTGAGGAGTTACCTCATAAAATTTTCATAGTCACTAACGGAACGATACCCTTGATGAAACTTTCCAAAGTTGGAGGATACTACGTTTCAGTTGACGGGACAGAGGAGATTCATGATAGGATTAGAGGCAAGGGAGTGTATGCAAAAGTGAAACGAAATGTCAAGGAGTATGATGGAGCCTTCTATACCAATACAACTTTAAATACAATCAATTATAAATGCGTTGAAGAATTAGTTGAGGAATGGCACGGATCAGCAACAATGATGAACTTTCAATTTCATACGCCTTTTAGCTATGATGACAAATTATGGATACCATTCGGCAAAACGAGAAATGAAATAGCCGATAAACTGCTGAAATTAAAGGAAAAATATCCCTCCTCCTTTCTAAACACGGAAAAACAGTTAGAGCTGCTTAGATCTGATATATGGACAAAGGAGTGTCCAGCATGGGCAACCATATCTCTAGATCAGCGAGGAAAAAGAAAATCACCATGTTGCATAGCTGGAGAAAAAGCAAAACCTATCTGTGATCGTTGCGGTATGGCTGAACAAGCAGGTTTCTATGCAGGGATAAAACTTGGAGATCTAGAATGGTTCGAAATTCTAAAAGCGGGAATAAGGGAATTCAATAAAAAAAGGTAAATTATGGGTATTCACCTGCTATCGTGTTTTCTTCGACAATTCGCGCGCAGTGCCATTAATGAAAACCCAAAAAGACAATTTAAAACCTAGACAAGCTACACTTCAATCTAAATCTTTGGATTGGTGTAACCCAAGCGCCCATATATTAGATACGTTTGGTTGTCGCGCGCGCTAGAACCAACGTGTGCGCAAAACAGGATACATCATAAAAGTATGGTAAATCCTGTCAAACATCCTGTCAAAAGCCTGTCAATCCACTTTTTTCAGGAATCAGCAAAAAACCAATCAACAACATTGGAAAAAAGGAGTGGGTCATGCAGGTGATGGTGGCGACTCAACCACTGTGGGTTTCATTGAAAAGAAGGCGATCGCGATTAATAGGAAGGAGACCCAGATCAGGAGGAATCCTATCACAATTATTGTGAGAACTGCCCCAACCAGAAGCAGTAGTCCTGCTGTGCCAAATAGGCCTACCCCTGATTTTGATGAAAGTATTCCCAGTGATTTCCGATACAGCCAAGCTGTTAGAATCGCAAATACAAAGAGAATGACAAAAGCAATGATGACGCCTCCAAGTAGTGTTAAAAGAGAATCGAAAGCAGTTTCTGAGGTTAATATGGCTGTCCACTCCGCTGCACTGGTCCAATCTGTGATACCTAGATCAGCGACGACAGCAAGAGCGGTTGCTATGAAAGTCCCCGCAGCTAGAACGATGCCTACAATTGCTGTGATGAAACCATAGAGGGCGTTGTTAAAGATGCCAGCATCGTTGTAATGGTCGGCGAAGCTTTTCAGTGCTATTAGAATCAATATGAAACCAATTGGAGGAATGAGTCCGCCGAGAAAGTGCTGTGAAGAGAACAGAGGACCTATGAAAAGCAATAGAGCTCCTACACCGCCAAGATTTTTAGTCGTTTGAAGATCCATTATGACCAACCCTATTGAGGTGTAATTGTTGTAGATAAAAGCCTTTCGAGTATACACCGCGCGCGCTGGGGTTCAAATCCCACCCCACCCGTTATGATTGAATTTCGGAAGCGCGGACGCTCCAACTGTCGCCGGTGAATAGTGAGAAACCAATCCTTTTCTTCGCGCGTGCTATAGTAGGCTATCCTTATGTTGCAACTTCCCAATGTTGAATTTAGTTCGAATAATTGAAGAAGTTGTTGAGTTGAAACCGATTTTCTTATGGGGTGTGATTAAAGTCGTAAGTAAATAAAGGAGCGCGCGCGCTGATCTGTCGCGCAATGGTGATAGCCTCAGGTAATTTGATCATAATCATTCTCCTGGGTGCGTGTCGTCGTGGTTAACTTTTTCTCGGAATCACTTTTTTCGGATTTCTTCTAAGGTTTCCTTTGCTTTTGGAGCCTGTTCATGAAATTTCTCGAGTTTTTCACATGCATAATCGATACAATAAGCGCAGTTTTCAACTTCTTTCTCTGTGCCGCATTTTCTGATCGCACATGTACTCCAATAGTTGATGTGTCGTCCGTTTGGATTCACACAGCCATCACAATTTACTTCTTCAGGCTTAATTTTCCATTCCTTAGCAATCGCTCTTCTTTTTGCGTCATCGTTCTCCTTTGTGGCAATAAACGCTTTACAGTCTGTACAAGTTATTCCACAGAAGGCATTCATCTCATTCATACAATGACCTCTTGTAGAGAAGTACTTCACGTCAATAATAAGTTTGTCCGTGTGCGCGCGCATGCTTTTTATCACCTATAAGCCGCATCTTCAACCTTAATTATTTGGTATCTAAGAAATTAGTCTTCTGTTTGGCTATCACATTTCCACATCTTTCACAAGTGACCAAGCATGCATGTAAGGTTATGAACTCAGAATCTTGATTAAGAAAGACTTTTCCATCCGAGAGCTAGGGGAATGAACAACACTAATCCCGCTATGACACCTGCTATTACATGGAGTATCAGATGTTCTCCAACATACACATTGACTGCAAAGGCTATCACGAATGATATAATGCCTAAATATCCACCCAACCGCTTCAACTTCCATAACAAGCCTGTTGCTACTAAAGATAAAATACCGACCGCCAAAGCAACATGACCAAGGATTGGAAGCCTCTGACCCCAAGGATAAATAGGATTCATCAAGTCAACAATTCCCACCATTATCGCAAGAATGCCAAAAATCGCAAAGAATATCGTGGCAATAACTATTGAAGCGTTTCTCTTGGTTGCCTTACTTCCCATCAACCTTTTTCTCAACTCTTAATACGCAGTAGGAGCTTTATGCATGCATGCACGAATCGTACCAAAGGTAGTCTATGATTTCGGATATATGTTTGCATTGAAAGTCTGGTTTGAAGTTTGGGTCTTTTGCCCCCTGATTTGTCCGTTCTCCTTGACGTATCAGCATCGTCTTAAGCCCGACTTCTCTGGCTCCTTCTAAATCGCTGATTGCATCAGATACAAAAACGCTTTCTTCAGGTCTAAGCTTGAGCCTTTGAAGGGCTTCAAGATATATACATCTGTCTGGTTTCATTACTCCAACCTCGTATGATAAAATAATGCACTCGAAGAAACGTGTCAAATCTAACGATTTCAAAATGTCAGATAAGCCTACAAAACAATTAGAAACCAGAGCCAGTTTATACTTTTTTCTCAAAGCGGATAAAACTGAGATTACATTGTCATAAAGTCTAAATCTTGTTGGTACATGATTTTTTCTCAATTCTGTGAGTTCTTGAACGAGTATTGGTCTCTCACGTATTCCCAGATTTTTTAATAGTACCTTCCAAAACTCGTAGATGTCTTTCACCTCTCCCTTGGTGGAGTTCCTGTAAGTGCTATGTAAAATAGGAACCAAATCGTCTAGGGTCTTGTTATATCCGTATTTCCTGAGAATCAAAACAAGCTCTTCTCTGTATTTTTTAACATTCTCTTCATTAAGATAAGCTAAGGTGTACCCAAAATCAATGAGAACTCCTCTCAGATTCAAGACATCTTTCCTCTTTCCCTTTTGGTGCCTTCCTGACAAAATAATTCTTCCGCCTATCACGTTCGCGCGCGCCATAGTAGGCTTTGAATATATCTTCAGGAAACGCAGATAAAGTCTATAGTTATCTTCCCGAAAGGACTATGCATCTGTTGCTAGTTTAGTTTCTGTAGAGCTTTCAGCCTCTTGACTACGTTCGGGTGTGTTGAAAAGACTTCCATAATCCTGTCCATCATTGTCATTTTCCGTGACATAATATCTTGAACTAGTTTTTGGTCACTCGAAGGTACCACGTACGATATTGCCATGGAATCTGTTTGTGCGCAGTCGGGGTCCGCAATGAATAATGCCTTAAAAGCGTTCAACTTCTGTGCTTGTTTCCTAGTTTTTCTCACATTTCTACTCGAGCGAACTATCTTTGCAAGTCCTTCTGAAAGCTTCCTCGATCCATCATCAACTATTAAAGCGCTGTGTCTGTCAGCATAATATTCGCGTAATCTACTTAGATACAGAATGAACATGTTTAGAACCCATGAAAAAACCATGAAAACTATGCCCAGCAATACTGTTCCACCGCCTTCGTTCCTTTGTCTGCCGAACATAGACGACAGCATAAGTGAATATCCGATAAAATAGAGGAGTGACGGCAATATGGAAACAAACATCATTATCTGAACGTCTCTATGTTTCAGATGTCCAAACTCATGCCCAAGGACAGCCTCAACTTCCTCGTACTCCAGTGATTTTAACAACCCAGTTGTAACAGCTACACGATTTCCAGCGATTGGCGATCCGTACGCAAACGCGTTGGGAATTGGAATTCGTGCAAGCATGAGCCGCGGCTTTTTTATGCCGCTTTTTCTGCTGAGATTTTCAACAGTTTCGTGAAGCTTAGGGTTCTCATGCACTGGAATTTCCCGCACATGATAAACCGCGTCAATTATGTACGGAGAGATTAACCATTGAAAGATGTTGAAAGCAACAACCAAAATGCCTAGAGTTATGAAACTGAAGGAACTCATTAAACTCAGGATAACCGTGAAGAATAACGTTGACAAGCCAATTATTATTCCCAGAGTCCCGACCATGGATAATCGTAGTTTCCAAAGATCCATCCTTTTATCCTCAACCAGCATTCACGAAACACAAGTAGCTTATATTTTTTGCTATAGCGTCTTTTACATTACTTTATGTGTTATCACTTGCTTTTCTGAAATGCTGTTAAACTCTGATGGATTAACATCTATTTATACTGTGTCTCTACGAGTTTTCTGGCTTCCTCCATAAACAGTGGCATGTTTCTCTTTTCCAGATATGCTGCTGTCCAAAAGTTACACGTTGGAAGCAGTTGTCTAACCTGAGGTCACGTACAAGCATGCCCTTTCATAAGGGCTAAATACTCTAGTGAGTTGAGAATTACCCAAGGTGGAAAGTATGGACTTTGAAGGAGTTAGATATTTACTGGAAGTGATAGGATTAGTGTTGTTTACTTACCTCTACACATGGTTATGTGTGATGATGTGCTTTATCTATCCTCTAGGGGTATTTACATATTTGTTGATTTTTGCTCTTTTTTCTCCGTTGTTGACACTATGGTATTATGTTGTAAAAAAGAGGGAGGAGAATTATCTGGCATTATTGAGGAGTTCAAGGGTGTGGGATGTAAAAGAGAGTGTAAACAAATATGTTAACTCCCTTAAGGAAGACAAAGAAGACCATTAAAGCACGATGTTAAAAGTGTCGACACTGGAGTTTACGCATGTTCCTCCAAGGATGAACCTCGACAAACTGTTCAGATCAGAAATCAAGTTAAAGCTAGAACAAACAAAAAGAGAAAATCGCGAGGTGAATCATTATTTCAGCGGTAACATCCGCTATCTTAGCACGCGCACGAGAACCGCAGTAACATTGTTTAAACGTTCATCCTCCACATGGCTAAGCTCAGTTAAAGAATTCAACCGTCTCAGCAGGGTATATTCGTAGAACCATGGAAAACTCAACTTCGACCAAGACTGTTGAGCACACCTTACAACAATGATAACCAGCCTTAAACAAACGACGCGTAAGCAAACACTGCGAATTTTCGCCAAGATTACTATATGGAACAATCCAGGTGGAAATCAAGGTAAGCGAGCCCGCTGGGAATTGAACCCAGGACCCCCGGGTTTCTGTGCAACAACAGCCTGTGTTGCTTAAAAGCCCGGTGCTCTATCCTTGCTGAGCTACGGGCCCAGAGTGTTCCTTTCGCCTTAAAAGTGACAAAAGATACTTTTTAGGATTTCGATTATGCTATGCAAAAAAAGGTTAATGAGTAGATTATACCTGCAGAATGCTTGTTATGAAAATTTTGATTTTGTCGTTCGCATTCAGTATTGTTTCGATTGTTTTCATGCCTTTTCCTGTAGGCTTATATACTCTTTTTCTTTCGTTCCATGTTCCTTCGATTAATTCGTTTCTTTCAAGTGAATAAAGAAGCGAGTAGACCGTGCCTGAACTCACGAGGATATGAAATTTGTTGTGTATGAAAGATATAACATCATATCCGCTGATGGGTCTGTTTCTTAGTTCAGATAGAATTATTATTTCCATAAAATTTTTGATTATTCTTTCATGCATCTTCTTCAGTATTTTCCCTTCCATTTTTCCACCGCCAACTATAACTGTCAATGCAGCCACACGTGCTCACTTTTTAAGATTTTAGTCAGGTATAAATATTTAAACTTAATTCGAATTCGAAATCAGATGTTGAAACAGAAGACGAAATGTTCAAACTTTGAACACTGACAAAGACAAAAAACCTATGTTGAAATAACGCTGACCTTTCACAATGATGGAGATAATATTTCACTTTTCAACGCTATGGAAGGTTTGCGGTTCCTTTTGTTTTTAAAGCTTAATCTTCCATTTAAAAGGTGAAAACTCTATTCTTAATACTTAGCGATATATCTACATGTCAATAAATGTTATTTCCTTCTTTTTAGCATAAAAATTGTTAGGTGTTAAAATTGATCTCGTGGAAGCATCCTTTTGAGAGATTAAACGAAGAATATGAGATGACAAAGAAAAAGAAGGAAGCTTTGGATAATTTATTGAGCTCTGGCAAGATATCACAGTCTACATATGACTTGTTCAACACCAAGATAGACGAAGCAGTCGCAGAGATTGAAAAACAACAAAGAGCCTTGCTGAACAAAATGAATTCTAAAGTAGAAGAAGTTGAACAGCACACTAAAACATTAGAGCTGCTCCTTGCAAACTTTGAAATCAAGCACGTAACAGGTGAAATAGATGAAGACGTTTACCAACGTGAAATCAGTATATTGTCAACAGGACTTGAAGCTGCAAGGCAGGAATTAGACACTGCCAAAGAAGCCATAAATCAACTTTCAAGCAGCATACCAGCTCCGACAACAGATACGGTTGAACCTCAAGCAGAAATACAGCCTACAGAAAATGTTGAACTGCCTCAACCTGAAATTGAAATCACGGAGGAAACCAGTTCAGCAGTCGAATTTGAGAAAACTCCTGAAGAAAATGTGGAGCAGAATCTGCCCGAACCACCAACTGAACCTGTGGAGAGCAGCGACGAAGGTTCCTTTCAAAACGAGGAAGAGACACAAGAAACAGAACAACAAACGGAGGAAGAAACGCAATCAACGGAAACGACGATCGAAGGAGAAGAAAACCAAGAGTAACTAATTTCTCCCTTTTTTTCTATAATTAGATTTCGACGGGATTTCACAGAGTT
>SOJA01000188.1 GCA_004376975.1 Candidatus Bathyarchaeota archaeon | reverse complement strand
ATCCTCTAAGGACTATCCCGCCAAAAATTGCACCAACCGTTGCCAAACTTTCGAAAACAAATCCCCCAAGAGCAACAAAAGAAAAGAATACTAGTAAAGTAAGGAGGGAAGGAACATAAGGTGGTGGATGATTCTTCTCCAAAACTCTTTTGATTTTACCCCCAAATTTTATCATTGCAAAGGTGAGGAGGAGTAAACAGCCTAAACCTAAAAGAATTGACGATGGATCTGGAAGACTTTGTGTTTGCGCCATTGGTAAAAATGCGGGTAAAACGGCAACAACTGCAAGCATTAAAACTTCGATGATGTCGTCCAAAGTCCCTATTCCCAGTGTGAGTTGACCAAAAGTTGTTTTGATAACTCCGAATTCCTTAAGAATGGGCAGTAGAACAGCTTCTCCAACCGTTGCAAAGGACAGACCTACAATCAAAGCAATAAGAAAAGAATTGCTCACATGCGCTGGAAAACCAAAATAAAGAAGCAAGCTTCCAAAAAACCCTCCCAAAGAAACATTGAGGATGGTGCCTTTGACAATATACTTTCCTAGGGTTTTCATTTTTTTCAAATCTAGATTAAAACCTATAATAAAAAGAAGAAAGAGCATTCCAAGCGTCGCTAATAGTTCAAAAGATTCGCTTTCAACAGTGGGCTTGAAAAAGCCGAATACAGAAAGGATAATCCCAAGTAACAGAGTAACAAACATCCATGGAATTCTCAGATATTTTTGTAGCAAAAAGCCAAAACCCAACGAAACACCATAAGTGACCGCTATTAACAGTAAAATGTCTTCCATGCTGTCTCATCTTTGACGACTTTTTTGCCAAATCTCAAGCTGACGCATGCGAGAGAGCCTAGTCCTTTTAATCTCTTGCCGAAGCATTTGGAGATAATGACTTGTACGCCTATGCTCAACTACCTGCCAAACTAACAAGGCTACGACAAAAATGAGGGATATACATGTACAGGCAAATAAGATCAAATTCAAACCAGAGTTCGCCAGCAGAAAATCAGCCACGAAGATTGCTATCCCCAGTACAAAAATGATTGTATTTACATTCAAAGCAAGGCTCCTCCAAACGTGTGTGCATGAGAGACTCTGTTCCGAACTCTCTCAAACGAGGGAATACTTGTATATGCAAGGTTTGTACGCTCGGTGTTCTGTCCACTCAAGGTTATCCGTCTCTTCGGTGCTTTAAGACCGAGCACGATATTTAAATTTTAGCTATAAACTTATATAATAGATTCAAATAATTAAACCCAATTAAAAAGTTTAAACTTGGGGGCATGTTATGTCCGAGACTAGAAAGCTTCAGCTACTTGGCACAAGCCTATACGTATCACTTCCTAAGCGCTGGACAAATAGGATGCAACTGAAACAAGGCGACAAGGTCACTTTAATTCCACAGCCAGACGACTCGATGCACATTTACCCAACAGCCAAACAGGAAAAGACGAGAGAAATAATCCTAAAGATTAACCTCAAAGACTCAATGCAATCCCTCAAGCGAGCGATCACAGCCGCTTACGTGGACGGCTTCGATGTAATCAAGCTGAGGGCAGAGGAGAGACTTACTGAGGAACACCATGATACCATCCGAGAAATAATTGACCACCTGTTCGGTTTGGAACTAATTGAAGTAACAGGAAACACGATAACAATCCAATGTTTATTGAAACAAGATTTACCTATCGAGAAGACGATACAAAGGATTCACAATGTAATATTGTCAATATTCAGCGAAACAGTCTCCGCTCTCAAAGAAACGAATGTCAGCCCAGTTAAAGGTCTAGCCAGAAGAATGCATGACATTAAACGGCTTTCCCTCGTCACCCACCGCTTACTTAGAAGCCTGATTATATTTCCGAGGTCAGCTGAGCAAAAGGAGGTAAGTTTGATAGACTGTGTCGACTATCTGCGGATTCTCCATATAATCACTGAAATCGCTGAGAACGTCAACAAAATCTCGGAAAGCGTCATGGCACTAGGTGAACAAGCACTTCCAAAGTCTATCCTAGAGCCTCTGTGTAAAACATGTATCCTTCTGCAAAAATTGTATGACCAGTCAATTCGAGCCTTGTTGTCTAAGGACATATCGCTGGCAAACCGTGTTCTAGACAGTAGGTTAAACCTCGAAAACCTGTGGAAGCTTTGCATAGAAGCGGATGAGAAGTCGGAAGCTTCTAGTCTCGCTCTCTCATACGCTTACCTGCTCATAGACAATCTAAAACAGATACAACAATACGCTGTCGAGATCGCTGAGATCGCTATCGATCGAGCTGAAGCTATTATTACAGATGTCCAGAACATCGTAACATAAAAAACGTGGATCAAGTTCAACGAAAGCTCAAAATGAAATGTTCTAGTTGCGGTAGCGCGCGCTCTTGTGATCAAGATTTTTGCATACAAGTTCAAAATAATAACAAGCATTTTTCTTTGAGCCGTGAGAAACGTCTTTAGATCACGCGCGCTAGAAAGAAGGCGAGTTCATGTTCTCTATACATAGAGTTAAATCGTTTTCCGAAATCGAAGATCTAAAAAAGAAGTATCTTGACTCTCTGAGAGGCCCACAAGAAGCCTGGCTTGAAGAGCAAGCGCGCGCGCTAGTTTATGTGTTTACTTCATCTTCCTTGATATTCGTAGTCAATGAAAATAGTAGAGAGATAAATTACTGGTCGAGTAGAATTTGCTTATGCAGTTGTTATTAGTCTTGATATTTAACTTGACAGAAATTATACAATAGAGAACAAAAGGTAGGTTTGAATTCCAGCTTATGGTTTTCTTTCCCTTAATATCTCACTCATCTTGAGGCAAGCCCTTGAAGTTTCTATAGCTTGGTACTTTTTTGAGCGTGGTCGTTTAATCCCAATAGAGCTTGGCGTGTATATACCCACCCGGTGGATCGACAGACACATCCGTGAGAAAACCCTCATCTCTGAATGTGGTACCAACCAGACCAATATACTTGCCAGTAGTAGGATAGTCATCCTGATCGATAATTGTAGCCCATGCGTTTTCAAAGACGAACTGACCGGGGTTCTTGGGAACAGCAAGTCCAGTGACCCAGGCTGAAATTTTATCACCTTCCTTGTCGGTAATCGTATAATATACGTCGAGATGAGCAGTTCCTTCCCAATCTATGAGGACATGGTCTACTCCCACTACAGTTCCTCCTTTGACGTTAGGTCCGCCGGCAACTCCAACAAATGATACATCAAATAGCATGCCTTCCTCAACAATTCCAATGAATATGAAGTCTGTCATTTCAGCCTGTAACTCGACGTACCAAGCGGGTTTTGCCATCACAGGCACAACAATCGACAATGCTAAAAGTGCAAGTGGAATGAGTAGTATTTTGCTTTTCATTCGTTACCTCACCTCCTTCCAGTCTACACATTCAAGGAGACAACCAGCACAATACCGGAAATATCCTCTGTATAACACCACTTTGAGTGTTAAGTTTATTTATAATTTATGAAACAAATTTCTAGAACTCTAAAAGCAGTACTTACATGTTTATCCATATGTCATTGATGCGAACAACACAGACCACTATCCACTTATGAGTCCTCCTCACAAGCCTTGGGACATCACTGGATCTGTCATGTGGAGTCCAGATCAGAAGTGCGACATAAGAGACGTAGCGCGCGCGGGAGGGGCATCAGATTTTGTATACTGTTGTTTCTACTTCAATCGGATTTTGCTTTTATTAAGAAGCTGACGATGAACAGAGCGGTGGATGGGTACGTTAACCAATAACCTAGTTGGTATAAGTCCATAGTCAAATTCAAATGTGAGAGACGCAAGTTCGTGTACACCATTAATCCTATGACTATTGGACACATGATCGTTGGAACAAGAGCAAGAATTCTTTTAGAGTTAAAGATCGACGTTATCCCAGTACCTAATATGATAACCTGAGCAGCAAACATGAACACAAGCACCCACGAAAGTCCGAATCCCTTCATTAAAGTATCACCAAACCAGCAATCACAAAACCAATACTCTAAAATGCTCTGTGGTGTTCCAAACGGAGGGCTTAACCAGTAGGTTTGAACAGCAGACTTGTACGACCAGTAGTAAACCGAGACATGCTCAATCATGGTAGGAAAAATAAAGTGATAAAAAGGAAAAAGCATGGAACACAGAAAAAGCAAACATCCAATCAAAGCTGGGATTTTCTTCAAAATACAAACAGCCAATGATTTACTATCTATATCTCCCAAACTGAAACTCGTCATAACTTTTCAAACAGTTATCGGGTTGCGGTTTCTAATAATTCTAGGGATTAGAACAGCTTCAGGCGCTTGCACTCTTACACACTAATGAATGAAACATACATTCGCGCGCGCTGTTGGAGATGTCTCCTGAACTCCCCGTTTTTCTATGGTTTACCGCATCTTTTGATATACCACATACACGATTAAAATGCTGAAAATAAAAATATTGCAGTTAATTGTTTAAACCTCTACAGTGGCGATAGCTCCCGCAAACTCCCCATTTTCTGCTATCCAGTTCGGACCCAAACTCCCATTTAGCCTTATGTTGGATTGTAATTCATGTTTCAATCAGGGAAGAAAACAAATACTTACAGCGCGCGTAATGTTGAAAAATATTCTTTGCTTGATTGTTTAACGTTGTTAGGTCACACAACAGAGGAACTTGGGGGTAAGGAGGCTTCCAAAACATTAAAGGGAGAGGAATATAGCAGAAGAAAGGCGTTTGGCACCTGCCGACATAGAATAAAGTTCTTAAGCAAGACTTCGTTAAAAGCGCTTGCTCGTGGATTGAAAGTTGTCCGATGGGACAGAGAAGTGTTATGGGGGTTGCCTGATAAGCATTCTCCTGATAAGGTGGGTACTAGAACAATTGAAATTTATCAAGGTAATTTAAGCGAGAGAAGGCTATACTATTGAGTTTGGTTTTAGACATAGGGTGCGGTAAAAACAAACGTGGAACATTAGGGGTGGATGTTGAAAAAACTCCATTAGTTGACATAATATGTGATGCCCATCATCTACCATTCATTGGTGAAGTCTTTGATGGATGCTATGCTTATGCCTTCCTTGAGCATGTCGATAATCCGATAATGGTTCTAAAAGAAGTCAATCGAGTATTAAGATCTAAAGCATGGTTAAAAGTTCTGGTTCCTAGAGATTCAAGAGTACGGTCAGATTATGTAACATGCATAATTAACCTTCATTTCAAACAACTTTTAAGAGAATACAGAGCTATGAAATCTGGGGAGCATAAATGGCAATACTCCGACGAAAGTCTCAGAGAAATACTCACCGTTAATGGATTTGAAGTCAAAGAAGTAAACTACCCTGCTTATCCACTTATAACTGGTAGAAGGGTTGAAAAAGTTCTCTCCAAACTGAAGATCGTTCGCCGTCCCCACCTAGTTATAAACGCCATAAAAAAGGAAAGTTTAAAGAAGTGAATTAAAAAAATGCTGATGTTAAGGCTTCAAGTTCTGCTTTTCCACACTTTTTACATCAAACGGTCTTTAAAAACTCATACAGTGGAAGTTTGGTTTCAGGATTCTTCTTTTTGAAAGAATAAGTGCTTCATGAAATAGAAAAAGCAGGCATCACCCCTAAAATTCTGAAAAAGGACGTAAGAAATCTAATAGCGTACTCTGGAAGGCGAAAAAACGATGAATAACGGATTCCGCTAACCCTCTCTGAAACCCTCGCCTATCGTCCCAGAATCTCTAAAAAAAACGCTTACAAAAAAAGGTGAAAACAAGCTTGAAAACGCAAAAACGGATATATATATAGCCATTTTACACCAATTTCTAAACACCCTAGCGCGTTAAGCATGAAAGAGAAGATGCTGGTAATTAGCGCGCGCGCTCGAGCGACTATGCCTTTCGAATACGTGCACAGAGCCGAAAGCCGTAGATTAGAGCGTGAAGAAGAAGCTGATAATATCTGGGCCTAAATGCACGCTAGACTATTTGTAGGGGTCTTCCTTCCGTGAGTGTTTGGGCTGTTTTTCTCCTTGCGCTTTGCAGTAGCCTCCAGACAGTTCCTCTAGAGACACCCATTTTTTGTCCTGCTTCTTCTTGTGACAATCCTTCTAGGTCGACAAGTCTAAAAGCTTCCAGTTCCGCTCGATCTATGAAAATTGGTCCGAGACTTCCAGGTGGATTTGGAGTCAAACCTGTTATTGGCGGAGTCATTCCTAGCGTGACTGGTTTTGGGAATCTTCCTCTTCTGCCACGTCTTCGCCTGTGTCCTTGTCGCCACATCCGTTTTCGCCTGTGCTGTTTATGTATTTCTCAGCGTAACTTTTATATATTTCTGTGCATATTCTCATAAATGATAAATGTGCATAAACACAAAAATAGAGGTGAAACAAAAAAATGCCAAGAGGAGATAGAACAGGACCACAAGGTCTAGGACCCATGACCGGAAGAGCAGCAGGCTACTGCGCCGGCTACCCCGTTCCCGGATACATGAACTCAATACCTGGTTACGGCAGAGGTTTTGGTAGAGGATGGGGCAGAGGTTACGGTAGACAATGGGTGAGTTATCCACCGCAATATCCATATGCATACTCGCAACAGTACCCATATCCACCTTCCCAGCAAGTTCCACCCGGACGTTACATTAATCCTCAATACGCTTATCCACCAATATACCCGCCAACAGCACCAACACAATCTCCAGAACAGGAACTCGCCGCAATAGAAGAATACAAAAAAGGGTTAGAAGCTGAAAAAACTGATATCGAACGTGTAATGAACGAAGTTGAAGCAAGAGTTAAAGAGTTGAATACGAAGATTGAACAGGGAAGAAAGCAACCGCCGGAACCGTGAAACTGATGAGTTTACCGATGAAACGTTTTCAATGCGGCAACTGTGGACAAATAATAGAGGTTCCCCATGGGATTCCAAAATCGCCCAATTGTCCAAGATGTGGAGCACCCGCTATGATGATTCATCGGCTAAATAAGGGTCCACCTGGAGGAAGAAGAGGCAAAGGCGGAGGCCCTCCATGGCAACGCTCTTCGCCATAACCTTCCCCTTTTTCAAGTTTAAAATTGCAAGTTAAATATTGGTTAAGAGTTGAGTATAATGGAAAAAATGAGAATAGCCGTTCCAACAAAAAAACATGCAGGTTTGGAAGACCTTGTTTCTGAGGTTTTCGGAAAAGCCATAACCTTTACCATAGTAGACATTGAAAATGGCGAAATTAAGAATGTGCAAGTGATCGACAATTCAGTCGCTTCTCTTGAACATGGTGCTGGACCAGTTGCAGTGAAGACATTGGCAGATCTCAAAATAAACCTGGTGATTGCAGGCGAACTCGGTCTCGGAGTCTCAAGTCTACTTGAGCATTACGAAATAAAAAGTTTGTTGATTGAAACCAACACAAAAGTTGAAGACTCTATCAAGGAAGCTTTATCAATACTGAAGACTGAACAAACCTAATCAAACCTTAATTAAAACAAGCCAGTAACCCCTACAACGCGCACTATCCAAAGGGCAAACAGAGGCGCAGTCTGCATGGATCAAGAATTGATTACGAAATTCCTTGATAAGAAAAATGTTTTTGCAGTTGTAGGCGCTAGCAGAAACCCAGAAAAATTCGGTCACCAAATCTACAGAACTTTACGGAACGCTGGATACAGAGTCTATCCCATAAATCCAAAAGCAAATGAAATTCTAGGCGACAAGTGCTATACAAGCCTCGAGGCTTTACCTGCAAAGCCAGATGTCGTTGATTTGGTGGTTCCGCCAAAAACCACAGAAAAAGTAATCAGAACCTGCAAAAGGCTTGGAATAAAAAAAGTTTGGATGCAGCCAGGCTCGGAGTCTGAAACAGCAATTGACTTCTGCAGAGAAAACGGCATAGACGTTGTTCACGGAGTCTGCGTAATGGTTGAAAGAAGAAGCAGACAGAAGTAGCTTAAACGTAACACACGCATGATTAACATTTAGGCAAGGGTTCATCTGAACCTCTTATGACAACCTTTCAGGCAAAGTTCTTTCATGAATTTTGATAGCGGCAACCAGAAACAGCAAAGTGAAACCCGTTAAAACTGCAAAATCCACAAGAACCGAGTAAAAGCTAGTTTCCTGAGTGCAGTAATTCACTAAATCTACGAAGTACGTCAACGGCGAAACAGATGCAACAATCCGTGCCCAACCATGTACTGGGATGAAGACTCCGCTGATGAAAACAAGTGGAAACTTAACTAGATTTGAAATCATCATAACTGTTGAGGGAACGTCTGTAGGCGGGTAGGCGGATAAGAGAACGCCGAAAGACGCGAAGCAAAGGGCTGCAATAGTGATGCCTAGACAAAGAATTAGAGTGTGAGTTATGTTTACGCCTAAAACTAAACCTATTATCACTGGAACAATGGAGATCAAAAGGCCATAGGTGAAGGAAGCCATAACATCTCCTATGAGCATGGCCCAAACGGAAATAGGTGTGGATACTAGCCTTTCCAAGGTTCTAGATCTCGCCTCAAAAGGTACTATTGCTGGGCCGATTGACATGCACGAAAAGAAAATAGTCATCCCCACCAATCCAGTAAACAACTGTTCTTTCGGCATGCTTCGACCAATATAAAACGCCAAGAAAAGGAAGAACGGCATGATAAGCCCGAAAATCAGCACAGGCGCCCTCTTATAATAGATGCGTATGTCCTTCTTGGCAATTGCAAATGCACGTTTCAGTTGCTCCAAGAATTGATGTTCTCGCATGCTTAGTCCTCCTTGTGTTCTCTTATCAGCTTGATGAATACATCTTCCAGCGTAGGTGCAAGCGTGTTAAGGCTGACAATCGTTAAACCTTTAGAACGAGCATAATCTATTAGGCTGTTTATGATGCTGTGCGGTTCATCAGTGTACAATCTTATTTTGTCACCTGTTTTCTTTGCTTCCGTCACGTTGAGAACTTCAGATAATTCGTCAACTGATACTGATCTGTCAAAGCTTACTTCCACTGATTTCAAACTGCTGCTTTCCATTCGAAGATTTTCAGGGCTGTCTACGGCTGCGATTTTTCCATAGTTTATTATAGCTATCCTATCACAGAGCTTGTTAGCTTCATCCATATTGTGGGTTGAAAGAAAAACAGTTGTTCCATCCTTGTTAAAACGTCGTATAGTGTCTCTAATCAACCTAGCACTCTTCACATCCAAACCGCTAGTAGGCTCATCAAGAAAGAGAACTTGCGGTTCAGTCATCAAAGCCATACATAGAATCAGTTTCTGCTTCATCCCCTTCGAAAACCCTCTAGCCATATGACTTCTCCTTTCATAAATCCCAAATTCCTTCAGCAGAAGCAGACCTCTTTTCTTTCTCTCCTCTTTGGAAACACCATATAATTCGCCGATAAGCATGAGGTTCTGCCAAGCTGTGAGATCAATGTAGGCGTTAGCCATCTCAGGAACAACGCTTGTGATCTGCTTCGCCTTCAAAGGTTCTTTGAGCACGTCATAATCCATTATCGCTGCGGTTCCATCATCCGGCTTTATCACTCCGGTTAATATTCGGATTGTTGTAGTTTTGCCGGCTCCATTTGGACCTAGGAAACCGAAAATTTCCCCTTTTCTCACTTCAAAATTGATGTGATCTACTGCGGTGATTTCACCGTATTTTTTAGTCAAGTCCTTGACTTCTATTGCAGTTTCCATATTTGTCCCTATCTTCTTCTAGCTTATTGTTAACAGATGCTAATTAAGTTTAGAAAATAGAATGTTAACCTATTGTTATGGTTTTTCCGGACCCATTTTTGACGTATTTTTCTCCAACAACTTCAGCGATTCCCTTTTTTGCATCCCATTTTGTACAGTGACATGGCGATACAACTTCAATGTCTAATCCTTTTATGAAATCGCCTACTCTCAGTCCCAAATCTACGCCTGAAATGTGGAAGCCTCCCATAACCGCATGCACTTTATCTACTCCTGAGATTTCTCTTGCACGTTTCAGAATGTTAACTATTCCCGGATGACTGCAGCCAGTCAAAACGACTAAGCCCTTTCCCTCAACGTTAATTACAAGTGAAT
>SOJA01000106.1 GCA_004376975.1 Candidatus Bathyarchaeota archaeon | reverse complement strand
ACACCTTTGAAGGATGGTCCTACCGACTCTTCGGAGGCTTCGCACCAAGATTTTTAGGCAACATGTTCGAATTCAAAGATTACTTAGAAAAGGCAAGGATTAGAATCTATCCCGAAACATATATTTCTCTAATGTTTTTTTCAGCTCTTCTAACCTTACCAGTCACTTTCGTATCCATTGTGCTTTTGTATCTTTACCAGTGGATCCCTCTGATCTTTTTGGTACCAATGCCCGCGTACATTATGATTGGATTCATCATTGTACCAATATCGATGTCCAGCGACAGAGCTATCACTTTAGAAAGAGAGATGCCTTTTGCAGCGACCTACGTGACCATTATGGCATCGGGTGGAATACCCCCCTATATGAGTTTCAAAAGACTTTCAAAAGTCGATTTAATGCCTGCGATGCGCAAAGAGGCCGAAGACATAGTTAAGGATGTGGAAATCCTTGGGATCGACCAGTTGACCGCTTTGAACAACGCTGCCAAGAAAAATCCTTTGGACATCTTCAGAGACTTTGTCTCAGGATACGCTTCAACCGTCATCATTGGCGGTGACGTCCCACATTTTCTTGAAACGAAGGCACAAGACATCTTCAAAACAAGAGCTATGAGGGTGAAAGCAGCTGCAGAACGCCTAGGAATGCTTCTAGAGACATTCATAATCATAATGGTGCTAATGTCCCTCTGCTTTTACATTCTGTTCAGCGTTGAAGCGATATACAGCACAGGTCTCGCGTCTTATTCCACCATGTTGCTATACACGTACGTTTTCACTCCGATGCTTTCATTCGTTTTCATCTATCTTGCCCATAGCATGCAGCCTAAAACGCCGATCACAGATTGGCGACCATACAAGGCCTTCGCTCTTTCATCGTTAATAGGCATTTTTGTTCTCTTCCTACTCACAGGCTTCTTTGGAATGATCCAAACACCGTTTGACGCTATCAAAGGCATTGTTGATTTACCAACCGCAGTTGCCATCGCGCTCTTTATTTCCGCGGCGCCGCCAGCCATAGTTCACAATAAACTCACAAGGAAAAGATTTAGCACTGAACGAGGGATGGCCACTTTCCTTCGAGACTTGACGGAGACTAGGAAAACTGGCTTATCTCCAGAAAAGTGTATTGAAAAGCTCTCCAAGCGTGAATATGGTGCATTTAGCAAGGAACTGAGAAAGATATCCTCTCAGATTTCTTGGGGCATCCCGATTAAGCGGGTTTTCATGGATTTTCTTAAACGGACTAAGAGCTGGATGACCCAGATCGTCGTGTTCCTTCTAGTAGAAGCAATCGATGTGGGCGGCGGAACTATCGCCATGATCGAATCACTTGCAAGATTCAATACCATGACTCAGGAAGTGGAGAAAGAAAAAAAGATGAGCGTTCGACCCTATATTATGGTGCCTTATTTCGCCGCCGTTATGCTGGTCACGACAACCATTATGACTCTCGTTTTTACTACGAAGACGCTGGAGGTTGGGGGAACTATGAATATTGATATAGACTTTCTCACGACGCTCTTTACTGTATCGGGGGTTGTTCACTGCTATTTGATCGGTTTGGTGGCTGGTAAAATCACGGAGGAGGCTGTGGCCGCTGGTTTCAAGCATGCTGCCTTACTCGTTATAGTTGCTCTCGTAGCGTCGATATTTGCTCCAGTATTGCTAGGAAGTATAATGTGAGGAAACCGAGAATTCCGTTTTCAACGTTGGCACTGTCGTATGCGTGCACGCAGAATGGTCTTGTTTGAAACCAGAAAGAGGAGTAAGCAAGTATAGGCGATCGTAAGTAGCGATCGTAAGTATGCGCACACAACTTGTACGCAATGCATGCATGCAATAGTGTATCTTGAGACAGAATACTTAATATAGAGGTTCTATACATATTATGTATACAAGAAGAGCATATGAACAGTTTCCGGTCCACAAAGGATGGAGGATTATGAGGGTAGTAATCATACGGAATGCGGGTGTGGAGAGTGCATAGATGGTAGTTGGAAGATTCTCTAGGATAATTTTTGACAAAAGAGCCGTAAGCAACGTGATCTCTGCAGTTATATTAACTGGCGTAGTGGTTGCGTTAAGCCTAGCAGTGGCTGGTTGGGCGCAGAGTATGTCTTCAGATTATAATAGCGAATACAGTGAAACTGTAGACGCGGAAACCGCTAAGTTAAAGGAAAAGCTAGCATTTGAGTATGTCTACTATGAGGACAACCCGTCGGAGAATTTGTCGATTTATTTGTTGAATTATGGAACTATAGATGATGTCCAGGTAAAGACTGTCTACATATATGACAACAGTGGGACACTCTGCTTCGAACCATTTTCAGAACCACCTTTATATTTGTTCCAAAGCTGGGATGAAATTTCGGAGTTAGATAGAGGAGAGGAAGGACGTCTTGTCCTGACACTTCCGGATCCCGGCCTATCGAGTGGTTATTATGGTGTTAGGGTTGTGACTGCAAGGGGGGCAACATTTGACACGAACTTTGTGGTTTAAGAAAATCTGGAAAGGACGCTCCAAAGGCGTATCCACGGTCATCGGAACAGTATTCTTAATGCTGATAATTTTCATGGTGGCCACAAACGTTCTTCTATGGACTTTCTCACAAGATGCTGAGTATACGCAGGCAGTACAAGGTGAAAATCAAAAGAATGTTGATCGTCTGAGTGAGAATGTCATTGCCTCAGATGGGAGGTATTTTGTTTTTGAAGACGAAGTCACTGTAGAGGCCACACTCACGAATGCTGGCTCGGTTGCGGTTCAGGTAATAAATCTCTGGGTTTTTGACACTAACTCATCGAATCAAAGGTTCGCTAACAGATCATTGGATTTGAGCCTGAATCCTGGGGAAGTCTTCCGACTTGAGGGCTCCAGCTTGAACGTTACTATACCTGAGGTTGATGAAAGTCACCTTTTTGTTTCATGGTTTGTAACGGCAAGAGGGAATACGATCCCAGTTGAGAGCGAAATCGATGCATTGATGGCAGACATAGCTCAAGGAATCGGTTCTATAAGTATGGATTTCCCCACCTTCAGATATTACGAAGTGAACGAGCTCGACCAATTGGGGCCAGCGTATTATAGCTTCAATCTCCCTGCGAAGAAGAATACAGTCATCGGAGTCTATTTGAGGAATCTCGACCCTCGTAGAGGGGACATAACCATTAG
>SOJA01000200.1 GCA_004376975.1 Candidatus Bathyarchaeota archaeon | reverse complement strand
TTGTGGAAGAAACTTTTCAGGAACCCTTAAAGTAAGTTTGCTTGTTAAAGTAGTGGCAATTGGAATCGTTTGAAGGTTAGGGTCAGGAATTGTTTTGATGAGGGTGTTGGTTACTTATTATAGCGAAACTGGTAACACTGAGAAGGTTGCTAGAGCCATTTATGAAGAGGCTTCAAAGAAGCATGAGGCAAATTTGAAGAGAGTTGATGAGGTTACAGTGGACATTTTGAATGATTATGATGTTGTTTTTCTAGGTTCAGCTTGTCATTCAACGGATCTGGCTAGTCCTGCAAAGAAAATTCTAGTTGCTCTCCCGGATTCACCGAGGTTTAAGCTTGCTGGATTCTTCACTCATGCTACCTATACTTCTGAAGACAGTAGGGAGCAACATACGCTATTCAATAGGTGGGCTTCCAAATGCATTACATCTTTTCAAGAAGTGAGCAAAGAAAAGCAAATTGACTTCAAGGGATACTTCAACTGCCAAGGTGCACCCTCCCCTCCAATGCAGGAATTCATAAGAAGAACGATAATCACATCACCTGATGAATGGGAAGAATATATTAAAGAAGTAATGAAGCATCCAACACCTGAAGACCTACAGAAAGCTAGAGAATTCGCAAGAGAGGTAATATCACAGGCTTAAGAGTAGAATTCCCAGTTTTATGACTTATGGAAGAAACTCTGGAGTTAGCCAGTTCATCCTTCAGGGTTCACTAGTCAGCTCATATCCAGTGGGCTTTGCACTTTTCTTCAGTTCAAAGGATAGGATGTGTTTCTACTTCATTGGTTTTTTGGCTTTGAAGACTAGGGCGTAAGGTATCCTTCTCCATATATCATATTCCTTTTCTGAACCTTCCCAATAGTATGGAATCTTCTGTTTTTCTTCTTCTGTCATCTTCTTAAGGGGATAAGGTTCAGGCTCTAAGATCTTCTCAACAACAAAGCCAGTTGACGCTAGAGGGTTGAAATAGTCTTGTAGTGTCCTGTGGTAACCGTTGAACTTCGCAGATACCTTGTCAAATTTCCAAGTCCAAGTACGTTTTCTTCTATCAAAATAGTTCCCAATTCCCCACAATTTTCTTCCACTATACGTTAAAGCCCGTCCTCTATTAGCGATAGGATGAACAACACAAAAAACGAAAAGCCCACCTTTTCGTAACACCCTGAAAGATTCATTGAAAGTTTGTGCAGGAGCTTCTGAGTATCCTATAGCACAAGAAGAGAGAACAATATCGAAGCTCTCATCATCGAACATGTTCATATCCTCCATGTTTCCAACATAGAATAGAACTTTGACCTTGTGTTCTCTTGCTAATCTTTTGGCATGTTTAATCTGCTCTTCCGAGACATCCAACCCTACTGATTTGGCACCCCATTTTGTTAATACTATTGCATTTTGTCCTCCTCCACAGCCAATCTCTAAGATGTCTTTACCCACTACATTTCCAAGCAGTTTTAACTCCTTTTCACCGGGAGAAATTGGACCATAATGTACATCTTCAAGAGATATCCTTACACTATCTTGATAAGCCTCAGAAATAATATTCCATCCTTCCTTAGCAGACATTTTTACTCACTCTTCCAAGCACTGAGTTTTCTCTTTCAGTTTTTATGACTTACGGAAGAAAACCTACTGGTATTGAAGTATGTCATTGTGTCGGTATATGTGCGAGTGTATGTACTATGAACGAGAATTATTTCTTGTTTCTAGCTAGAATCCAATAATGTTTTTCTCTACCCTTTACAAGATGTTTTTCGAATAAGATTTGAAACCCAGCATCCTTCACTAGTTGCAGAGATTTTTCAGGGCTATAGTGACTCCAGAACATTCTAGAACCATAATATTCTTCAGTTGCCTCCCATTCATCTGGACCCACACAGATCAGAATAACGCCCTCAGGTTTTAATATTCTATGAAAACTTTGAAATAACGATGAATGTTTCTCTCTAGGAACATGAATTATAGAATAGAAAGCCGTTAAACCGTCAAAGGAATTGTCTCTGAAATCTAGCTTGGTCATGTCTTTTTTGATGAACTTAGCTTTTGGAACATTCTTTCTTGCAAATCTAAGCATGTTTTCTGAAAAATCAACTCCAATAACATCAAACCCAGAATCAACTAAGAACTTTGTAACAGGAACTCCGGCACCACAGCCAACATCTAAGACCTTTGCATTCTTAGGCAGTAGACTTTCTAGTTCTTCCAGTTCCTTTATGTTGTTAAACAAATGACGATCAGCTTGGTATTTCTCAGCTATCTTATCATATCCCTTCCTAACAATCTCTTCTTTTTCAGTCACTTCTCAAAACCATCCTAGCTTTCACTGTGTTATTTGTCCATACCTCTTGAAGCGTGTATTTAAGCTACATTGCTTATGGTAGTGGTGTTTGTTGTAGTCTTTGCTCCTTTTCTGTATTTCATTGCAGAGGTACTCAAACCATCGAAGGTGATTTTAGCTGGTTGAACTGTCTTCTCTAAGTCTGTATAGAAAAAAGTTTCACATAAGAACCAATGCAAGCAAGGCTTCGTCTTCATATTCCTTGTTCATTTTTACCCTCATTTTTCTTATACCTTCAAGTTTGAAGCCAAGCTTTTCTGCAATTTTTCTCATAGCCTTGTTCTTGGCAAGAGTGTCTGCTTCAAGCCTTATGAAACCTTCTCTCCTAGCACACTCAATTCCAGCTTTTAGCAATCTTGTTCCAAATACCTTTCTCCAGTAATCTGGATGCACTGTCACACCAACAACACCAACATGTTTCATCCTTTTTCCTTTACGGTGGATTCCAAGAAACCCAACAACTTTCCTATTCAATTCTGCAACAAGAAAAATCTGGTCCTTATCATCTGGAAGTCTCCCGAGAAACTCCTTAAACTGCAGATACATCTTGCGAAGTTCTTCTGTGTGAATATCAACATCCCACTCTCTAACTCTGGGATAAGTCTCTATTTCCGCAAGCATCCGAGCTTCTCTCTCATCTAACGGAGACTTCTTGACATCAACTATTTGCAGAGACAAGACAATCCCACAAAATTCACTAGTCCTGTTTTGATGTCTCTTCTTTGGCTTATGTCTTGTGGAAGAAACTCCAATCTAAAAGCAAGCCAAGTCTAGTACCTTGTGAGTTTTTGCTATTTCTTCAGTGCACAATGATTGACAGAAGGGTTGCCATCATAAATAATCGAAAAT
>SOJA01000193.1 GCA_004376975.1 Candidatus Bathyarchaeota archaeon | reverse complement strand
AAGTAGGCTCCTGGAGCCTTAAGCATCCTATCTCTCTTCGCTGTGTATGGTGCATGGACCGCAGTTGGATTTATGCAAAAAGGGGAGTGTTTTGCTTTTTTAGTATATTGGTGTTCCTTCCGTTGGGTCACGCACAGTTTTTTCGAATTCTTGCATTAGTTTTCGTGTTATTGATCCGGGTTTGCCGTCGCCTATAATTCGTTTGTTGACTTCCACTATTGGAACAATTTCTGCTGCTGTTCCCGTGAAGAAGGCTTCATCTGCCGTGAACAGGTCTGTTGGTGTTATGTTGTGTTCAACTGCTGTGTATCCGAGTTTTCCAGCTAGTTTCATAGCAACATCTCTTGTTATTCCAACTAGAGCACCAGTTGATGTTGGCGGAGTTATGATTGTTCCCTTTTGAATTATGAAGAGGTTTTCGGCGATTCCCTCACTTATGTGGCCGTTTTTATCTAGACATATAGCTTCATCAAAGCCAGTTATGTTTGCTTCGATCTTTCCCATTATGCTGTTCATATAGTTTAGAGATTTAACTTCGTGGGAAGTTGCGTCAACAGGATCTCTCTTCACCCAGACGATTATAGCCCTTATTCCTTTTTCCTTAGCTTCAGATGAATGAAGTTTTATGACGTCAGCTATGATTATCACTGTTGGTTTTGGGCATTTTCTCGGATCGAGTCCTAGATCGCCGACGCCCCTAGTTACGATGAGACGGATGTATGCATTATGTAAATTGTTTTTTCGCAGAGTTTCTAAAACAGCATTTATCATTTCAGCCTTTGTTAATAAAATATCAAGCATAATGACCCGTGCTGAGCGGTACAATCTATCTATGTGCTGTTTAAGTTTGAAAACTACGCCGTCATAGGCACGGATTCCTTCAAAGACGCCGTCTCCGTATAGGAGTCCATGGTCATAAACTGAGACTTTTGCTTGAGGTTTAGGATGGTATTCTCCATTTATGTAGATGAATAGATCTTTTTCCATTGTTGTATCCTCCGAACTTGAGAACGGATTATCAAATTAAGGTTTGATATATTTTTTGTAGGGAATTGACTGTTTTTATCATTGTTAGCCATAGAATTGTGGTCTTTTTGCGAGATGTTTTGGAAGAGGCAGCGGCTTGAAAGGCTTGTTTTTCAGTTGTTCTTTAATCTCAGTTATCAACTCTTCACGTTTCATTTTCCGCACTTTTCCAACTTTTCTATCTCTCACTGAGAGCACCTTCGATCTGATCTCCTTTTGCCCTATTACAATTATGTATGGAACCCACTCCATTTCCGCGTCTCTAACTCTTTTTTGTAAAGTCAATGCACGGTCGTCAATGTCTATCCGTATGTTGTGTGACTCTAAAGCATCAGTCAGCTTTTCAGAATGCTTAAGGTACTTGTCTGAAATGGGGATTATACGTACTTGTGTGGGTGAGAGCCATAATGGAAGCATTGGTGGCCTGCCGCTTCGTTGTTCCTTGTAAGCTTTTTCTAACAGCGCATAAACGCATCTTTCGATTGCGCCGCTTGGGGAACAATGCATAATTAGCGGATAGTGCTGTTCGCCTTTTTCGTCAACATAGGTTATGTCATATCTTTTTGCGTTTTCAACGTCGATCTGATCTGTGGAGAGTGCTGCTGCCTTGTCTTGGTTATCTACAACGTTGAAATCCCATTTCAGTATGAAATAGAAAAAGCGTTCCTTCCACATTTCGGCCAAGACATGTCTGTCGAAAACTTCAGCTAAAGACTCGATGAATTCTTTATTTTCTTCGTAGAAGTCTTTTGTGAAGCGTATTGCTGCTTCATAGTCTTCCCTAGATAAGCCGATCTCCTCTAGGATCTGCATGCACAGCTTGAATCTTGTTATGAATTCTTTTTTTGCTTGTTCAAGGTCTGTGCAGAAGGCGTGGCAGTCTGGCATTGTGAACGCTCGCAGTCGTCTTAAGCCGACGACTTCGCCTCTCTGTTCCCTTCTGAAGCTGTAGCGTGTTAATTCATACAGCTTTAATGGCATTTGCTTGTAAGAGAACTGGGTGTCATGAATCATCAAGAATTGCCCGAAGCATGCAGCAAACCGTAGAAATAGTGTTTTGTTCTCTGATTTTAGTATGTATTGTCTTGCAGGAAACCTGTTTATGTAGTCTGCTAGACTGGGGTGGTTAAAATCGTACATGATCGGAGTTTCAACTTCCATTGCCCCGTACTCCGCCATTTTTGTGGTGACTAACTGTTCAAGTAGGGATTTGACTAGTCGGCCTTTTGGATACCACCGTATGTTTCCAGGGTCACTTCCTGGCTCGTAATCAGCTATTTCAAGTTTTTTCATTAATGTAACATGAGGAGGCATTTGTTGGCTTGCCCTAACTTTTGAGAGTTCATACCTCGCGAATTTCTGTAGGTTTTCATGTCCTTTAAAGTTGAACTCTTCAACTGGCACCATTTTTCCGCCTGGTTTGAGTATATACCAGAGCGATTTCATTTTTTCTACAGCTTCTACCGCTGCAGAGACACTTTCCTCTTTCTTCTTCTGCCCCGCAGCTGGCAATATAACACGTGATTGCTCTGCAAGTGGATGCCCTTTTATCGATACTGTAAATTGTTTGTTCCAGCCGAACGGGGCACGATGTGTTTCCAATCCGATCTTTTTTGCGTATATCTCCATCTTCTTAACTATTTCCAGCGCTTCTGCAGGGCTTGCCAAGTTGCCGCTTAGGTGGGCATACGGATAAATTAAAATGCGGTTTACTTTCAGCTTCTTAAGGAAAGCTTGAACTTCATCTATAGCCTTTATGGCAACGTTTTTGTTATCGCCTTTCTCAACTGCCGTGAACAAGACAACAAGTTCTTCCAGTCGCTTTTCTCCCTTTTCAGCTTCTTCAGCCAAAGCTATCTCTTTTTGGATAGGCTTATACTGGATAAAGTTAGAGTGCAACTGTAATATCCGCATAAAATCGCCTCGCTCTTCAGCTATTACACTCTTTTATAACGCAACTGTTCAACCTTTTTCTCCTTCTTAGTCCTCTTCTTATATTCCTTGTAATGCTCCTTGCATAAATAAGTCCGTCTTTCGCCACTGCCAACGTTAAGCCCAGCGGATCTGACTTTTTCTGCGGAAATCGATCGGATAGCCTCTTTGCCGCAACCAGAAACACTGCATTTCACTCCTTTAGTAACACGTCCCAATGTTAAACGCTCCTCTTTCAG
>SOJA01000169.1 GCA_004376975.1 Candidatus Bathyarchaeota archaeon | reverse complement strand
CCGTATTTTTCAACATTTAATATATGCTCTCACTTGCGTTTGCGGAACACTTGAACGTCTTCGATAGTTGTGAGGTATTTGAACCCTGCCTTCGCAAGTTCGCACTTTCCTTCAGTGTTTCAGCGGTTCTAACGTGATACTCGTCTGATTCAAAGCTGACTAGCTGCTTGTGGAGTAGAGCGTTCTTAATGTTCTTGTGTCCTAGAAGTTGCCGGATGTGTAAGATGTCTCTTGTTTTGGCTATCAGCTTTTGTTGTAGTTTCCGGCCGCTGTGACAATGTCGAAGAAGTCGATGTCTCCGTCTATTTCACAGTTGGCGTAGTACTTCGGGTCTCCCGCGCGGAAAGGAGATGTTGAAGTGATTCCACTTCAAATACCTGGCAGAAGCACAACAAGCCCTCACATTTGACTACGCATACCTTCATTCTGAATGTTGATTCTTACTTCATAAGTCTGATATTGTTTTGTCTTAAGATTTAGATATATGCGCACAGCGCGAATGGTGTGCATTCCTAGCTAATAGGAATCACTCATACCCTCTACAGGGTATTATGTTTCTGCATCACCTCTTCTGCTTCAGACTTGCACAAACCCGTACTCAAATATCGTTAATCCATCAGGCAATACACTATAGGGATTTCTTCTAATATCAAAAAATTCGCGGTTTTTACACGCAGATGTTACTATTTGTTTATAGATTCTCTGTTCAATTGGATTCCAAACCATGTGGAAGAAGCTACGATACTCAGGATAATCTTTTATAAGAAAACTACCTTTTGTGCAAAAGTCGATTTTTTTCAAGACATGAATGAAATTAGCGTTATCATGTAGGTACAAGTTTACCTCTTTACCGACTATGTCTTTCAACGAAGAGTCTATAATCACTATTTTTACCTTTTTAACTTTCTCTTAGTTGCCTCAATCAAACCTATAGGGCCAGTCATCATCACATCACCTGCTGGAGTCGCAAAATGAACAGAAAGGTTTGTTTTGGCTAGGATGCTTCTGTTAGGCCCAGTTGCTACTACTTTCTCTATTTTGGAGAAGCCTGGCGGATTTGTCAGAAAGAATAAACCATGTCCGTTCTCTTTGAAGACTTCTTTATCACTAAGCTTTCCATTGGTGAAGCTAATTAAAAGCCTCTCAATTTTCTGAGGATTTAACAATCGTGTGTGATGCTCCATAACTCCAACAATGTTTCCACTTGAAATTATTGCAGCCATTGTATGTCCATTACCGACGTTAATGGCTAAAACAGTATTAGCTTTCTCTACAACAGGGTCTTTTAGACATCCAAGTATCGCATCAGGGGACGTATCCATAAGCAAAACTTTAGCCCTTGGTAATTGTCTCTTTGAAGCCAGAGCTGCTGATTTCATCCTCAAGAAATATGAAGGAATTTCATCTCCAGTGAAGGCTAATGCTTCAGGCTTGGGGTTTTCCTTCAAGAGTTCTTTCATCTTTTGAATGCGAAATCTTCTATTGCTCATTCCTTTTGGAAAAACCCCATGATCTTGAACAGCAACAGCGACGACATCAACATCTAAAAGAGTTTCATCAAACAATATCAGGAATTCTTGCAGTTTCAAAAGGTTAACCTCTTCAATACTCAAGGTTTCCCCTTCGAAATCTTTGAACTCATTTTCTCCCGTGATTATTTCAATTCCAAGCCTTCTAACTTCATCGAGATCATTTCTTACGCTGTAAGCTGCATTCTCAGTCATCACGGCCCTAAGGCCTTTTTCAACATGGTTCCTCAAAGCGAAGGCGAATGCGCCTCCACCTATAATGTCGCCTTTAACGAAAATATCCTTGTACAAGCGGGTGGCTTCTCGCACCTTTTCTGCGAAAACTTGAGATGGAGATGGCAAAACCATCTTAACGCAGTTCTCGATGTTCTTTTTTCTGTTGTCGTATAGGAGAACATCCTCTGTGCCAGCACCAATATCCATGGCCAAGATTTTCATATGCTCTTCCCCATTCTAAGATTAGTTTACTAGATAGATTAGAGCTCTTCGCTGCGTAATCGATGTGATGGAAAGAAGAGGGAGCATTCTCATCATGGGATGCCCTTAACTTTGCAACCCCTTGATGTGCTCCTCGACTGCGGTGAGTTCCTTCCTTAGCTCTTCTGCGTAGCTCTTCAACTTCTCAGCCTTTTCCGCCTTGGTAAAGAATCGTCTACGATGTCCATGCCCATGTCCATATCCATGTCCCTGCCCATGCTTCCACTCACGATAAGGTGGACCACAACAACATTCTCTACACATTTTCTTCTTCACCTCCATTTCAGTGCAGTAAAAAGTATTAGAAGTAAAGTATTTAAACTATCAATTTAAGTTTTTCTTTGCATAGCCTTCGGCGCTCGAGCGAGAAGATTATTGGGGAAATCCAAGGAAATCAAAGAGATCTTGGATAACCTCTGGCTTAGCAACGCTGTAGAAGACCCACTTTCCTTCCTTTCTATCCTTTACAAGCCCGACATTCTGCAAAATGTTTAGGTGGTGGGACGCTGTCGGTTGAGTTAAGTCTAGCGCGACTGTCAGCTCACAAACGCACATCTCTCTTATGGTGAGAAGCATCAACATCTTAAGTCTCGTTTCATTAGCGAGAGACTTCAACAAACGGCTTTTTCTCCTAAGAAAATCTGGGTCTGCCAACTTTTCAGCAAGCTGCTTCAACTCCGCCGCATATTTTTCCAAATCTTTTGTTGGACGGAGACCCGAGCAGATGAGCCTCTCAAGCCTTTTGTCGGATTTAATCGTACGCTTCGTTGCTTGCATCCTTGTCAGACTACCAAGAAGCATGACAGCTTCTAACGAAATAAGACGGAAAACAAATTTAAATATTTTGATTTAAGACCGCGGCAATGCGCGCGCGCAAATAACCGCCGAAAGTGCTTTTTCTTTGAGAATAACCTTAGGATGAGCTTCTTATTTGCCTTATAAGCAAAAAATGAAGATAAGGTCTTTACTAAGTGCGGGGGGGGGAATAAAAGACTAGAAAACGCTTCTACATTTCTTTAAATGTTAGCTTCCCCCAAGTTCTTGTTGGAGAAAAGAAATATCCCGCGTGATGTCCAAGTTCTGGAGATATCACTAACAACACTTGAATAGGCAACACACACCTACTTTCTTGATCCACGCGTATTTTCAACCAAAAAATGTAAATTTAACTATAGCACATTCTCAATTATG
>SOJA01000022.1 GCA_004376975.1 Candidatus Bathyarchaeota archaeon | reverse complement strand
GCAAAGTATTAAGTGCAGCATCATATCTTACACGAAAAGCTGTTGGTGCAGAACTCCATGGATTAACTTCGAAGGAGGCTTTTGAAATAGTTAACGCGAAGAGCGTTGAAGGCTGGGGAGGAGTAGTGAAAACCGTTGAGAAAATAAAGCGAAAGAAGAAGACACATAAAACTTAATAACTTATGTTGCATGGAGATTGAAAATGGTGTCGCAGATGGAAATTTCCTTCCAAAACTTTCAGAAATTAGACATGCGAATTGGAAAAGTTTTAGAGGCAAATCAGATTCCAGGCTCGCAAAATCTGATAAGAATGATTGTGGATTTCGGAACAGAAAAGAGGCAGGCAGTTGCGGGGCTTCTACAATGGTACAAGCCTGAAGAGCTGGTTGGCAAAAAATACGCCTTTATACTGAATCTTCAGCGGAGAAGGTTTATGGGTGTAGAATCTCAATGTATGATTTTGGCTGCCGAAGACGATGAGGAAAACGTTGTGTGTTTGCAGCCTGAAAAAGATATTGCAGAAGGAAGCAAGATACACTAGACTTAATGCTCAGGTTTTCAGCTCAGCAGTTCAGCTATAGCTTCAGCTCTTTTCTTGGTTCCAGCTAGATACTCAACCATTTCCTGATTTAAGTTGAGCCATTTCGCTAGTCCAGCAGCCATGCTCGTATCGTTCTTGAATACTATCCTTAGATAAGGAAGAATCACTTTTGAGGCTCTAACAGCTGAAATGTGACATCTACGCTTAACATTGTATCCGATTCTCAGCTGCATTGCACGTTCAGCCTTAGACCTTGACAACATTCTTATGCGTCCGGGAAACTTGAAAGGGATCCAGCCGTGAGTCTTGGTATTTTGTCTCGCCATAGCCACCCCAGCAGTCATGTAGTCGATTACATAACGCATAAGACTCCAATTCTGAGTAGCGCG
The DNA here is from genome assembly GCA_004376975.1 of Candidatus Bathyarchaeota archaeon. The sequence continues at coordinate 9,367 of SOJA01000022.1, read as the reverse complement.
GATTCGGCCACGATAAACATCTGCAAGCGAAAGAGCATCCATGGCTCTAGCTAGGTCATGTGGATCAGTTAGGTGTGCTGGAACATTTTCATATATCCATTCAAAAAGCATGTCAATGCCAACGTCTGTCATGTCAGCAGCCCGTTTTGCACCAATACATGTTTTTCCATACATTATCATTTTCAACACGGTGAAAATTTTTTCTTGTCTATCCCGGTAACCAAGCCAAGAAACATCTTCATAAGCTAGTTTTTTCTTGCCTTGAGCCAAAGCTTGAAGATCGTTTACTGCAGAGCGAACGTCGCCTCCTGAACGTTGAGCAATGAAGTTTAACGCGTCTTCATCAGCCTGAACGCCCTCAAGCAAGCATATCAACTCTAAATGCTTCTTAACCTCGCCTATTGCTGGCTTCTTAAACTCTATCAAGAGACAGTACTTGCGGAGATTCATGAATCGCGGGTCGTAAGCGTTGTTGGCTATTAAAACCACTGGGCATCGAGCTGTCTTTATGATCTCGGTTACCGCTCTTACTCCGCCTCTATCCGCTGTTCCCGTTAGCCCACCTAGCTCATCCAAGAGAACGATTCTCTTTCCGCCAAACAATGGCCTGTATTGTGAAGCTAACCCTGCAGAACGTTTTATGGCTTCCTTTGTTCTGTAATCGCTTGCGTTTTTCTCCACAAGCTCCATGTGGAAATCGTTAGCTAGGGCTTCAACTGTAACAGTTTTTCCAACCCCTGGAGATCCATAGAGAAAAGCAGCTCTCTTTTCAGGAACATTCCGTTCCCAAGACTTCACCCAACTAACAAGGTTTTGAATGGGTTTCTTGTTCCCAACAACTGCCTTCAAGGATTTTGGCTTATGCTTTAGAACCCAAACAGCGTACGTGTTTTGCACCTATTTCGCCTTTCCCAATTCGTAGCCGGACTCAACAAGTCTGGCTAACAGTGCACTCAGCTGAATTTCTTCATCAGACCCCTCAACAAGCCTATAATCTATTTCACCTATGATGTCAACCAGTTTTATCTTCCATGGCTCTGGAAGACTTCCTCTGAAGACTTCCCTATGAATTTGACGCACCATGTCACTTCCTGCCACTCCATATTTTCGAATCATGTCACGCAATTGCTTTCTCGCTTCAAAAAAATCGCCGTTCACGGCTGTTTCAATCATTTTTCTCACGTCCGCAGGATTTGCCCTTCCAGCAATCGAGTAGACAACTTTTGCGTCAATAGGTCTGTTCAAAGAGGCTGCCGCCTGCAGAGTGTTTATCGCTCTTCTTAGGTCTCCGCTACAAACTTCGAAAATCGCATCCAAGCCTTCATCCAAGAGCTCTAGCTTCTCGTTATCAGCTATCAGCTTTAAATATCGGTCTTGTTCTTCGCTTGGAAGATATGTAAAACGGAAGGGTGCACATCTTGATTGAATGGGTTCTATTATTTTCCCACTGTAGTTTGCGATTAAAATGAACCTGCAGGTTTCAGTGTAACGCTCCATCGTCCGCCTTAATGCCTGCTGTGCATCAGAGGTCATGTTATCCGACTCGTCCAAAATCATTATCTTGAAGGGAATCTCACCAATAGAGCGAACTCTTGCAAAAGTCTTCACAGTTTTCCTTACAACATTAATACCACGTTCATCGCTTGCATTCAACTCCATGATATGTTCTCTGTAGGCTTGACCGTAAAGGTCTCTAGCCAGACAAAGCGCAGCTGTCGTCTTTCCTGTTCCAGGTGGTCCCGCAAAAATGCTGTGAGGCACATTCCTTGATTTCACAAAACTTTTTAGGCGCTCAACTATTTCTTTCTGGTTAACCATGTCATCTAACGTTTTCGGCCTGTATTTCTCTGCCCACATTTCAAAACTCAAAGATGCAAACCTTCTTCATAGCATAATAAATGGAATTGCTAATAAATGCTATTCAATACCGTATGAAAAAGAGAGAAAAGCAGTTGACGGATGTCAAACGTTCAAATTGACATCTTTAATCGTCTCCTACAGGAATAACTGAATTTAGGGTTTCGTGGAAGTTCTGGACAGCAACGCAGGGTCTGAAGTGGACGTGCAAGGACATAGGTCGCCCTTCTGAATTTGGGAACTTAGCTCCTTTTAAACTAATTCGATGTGATTAGGTACAAGTCTAGATGTGTAGTTTACTCATTTTCCAAAAATCCGGTTAGAAATATCGCGTATTCACATGGATGTTCATTTTGAAGTAAGGATTTGATGATCCTTATTTTTCCTTTTTTACCATGTGAGACTCTTGAAGTCATATATTCTATCGTCTTCTTACGAAGGTTGCAGAGCCATTTTTTCTGTCCGCTTTCAACTAGTTTATAGAACGGGCAAGTCTTATATTTCAATGTGAATCCGCCTTCAAAGTATTCTATTTCAACCTCCATGTCCAGTTCACGGTACATGTCAATCAATCTATCGCCAACCTCTCTGATGGTCCAAGGATAATCTTCAGGAAAAAGTTCATCTAGGTGTTCTTTTTCCAGTGCAAAGGCTTCTTCTGCCGAGTTAGCTGACATTTCGTTTATGAGTGTTTGCATAGTTTTTTTCCGTGAAATTGGTTCAAGGGCTGGCTTTTCTAGTAGTTTTAACTTGACATTTAACAGGTTTTGGAATGCAGTAGTTGTAACTTCATAGCCTAATTCTTTGAACATGGATTCGATTAATGTGCGTTGGCTATTAATCAACAGTAGATCAATTCGTTTGAATATCACTGTGAAGTGCTCGTCGTCGACAAATCTCACCTCTGTGTCTGGTTGAATTGTGTGGACTTGCTTGAGGAGAAAGTTCCGGGATAGCCTTCCCATTCTTTCAATGTCATTCCTTGCGAGCATCCGAATTGCTTTCGCAATGCGAACTCCCATAGACCGATAGATTTCAGCGAACTTGCGTCTGTCGGTTTCATACACTCTATATGCAAAAGAGTTAAAGACTTCTCGCGGGATTGGAATAACGTCCAAAAATTGCCTTCCTATGGTTTGGAAAAGGCTCATTTCTGCTATTTGATCAAGCAGACTTTGATCTCCTGCACCTACGTATTTAACTGTCATGTTTGCATTGGTGTACTCAACTTCATAGGTTAATAGCTTCCATCCACGAGTGGCAAACATCACGGAGAGAGCTGCAACAGATAGTCGCGTAACAGAGAGGGCCGTAGATTGGAAAGTCAAGCTCAAAATGTCTTCATCCTTCTCCTCCAAGATTTTAGCTTGCTTGAACCAGTTCATTTTAACACACGCGGAAAGCAAGCTCTTCACAAACTCTCTGGGGTCTCTTGGAAGTTCATCAACTCCTAACGCTATCCTAACATCCTCAATAATAGAGCCCAAATCGGTTATAGGTTCTTCTAAATGCTTTTCAACCCAATTCATAAAGCCTGGTCCAACAAGCATTAATGATCCCCTGAAGAGTCCTGGTCTTGATGTGGCAAGCCTCTTTTCGATTCGTTGGTAGAGAGATTCGCCGAATTCTTTTTTCCTCAGTGGGTATATTTCTTGGCGTATCATTTTTACTGCTATGTCTTCTCCCATCATGCGGATCTCGAATGGTACGCCCAATCCTTCAAGTATTACTGCTGTTTGGAATGCGACAACTTCTGGTAAGCGTCTAAATGCTTTGGGTCTTAGTATTACAGTGTTGTCTATTTCACTGCGTGAGGCTAAGTCAAACATTCGGGTTAAGTCTCTGATTTCCTCAAGAATTATGGTAAACTCTTTGAAGTTGGATGGTGGTTTCCATTCTATTGCACCTTTCAGGATTTCAATGGTGTTCTTGGATTCTGCTTTCTGTTCCTTTATCATATCCTGCATTGTTTTGTCGCCGACTGCAACTTCCAAAAGGCCATCTAGAGTTTTTCTTCCAAATGATGTCAAATCAAGGGCTTCTCTCAACTTTGTTTGTTCATTCATTTTGGCTTTTACTACGCAGTCTTCACAGGAGCCGACTTTTTCCACCCGAAGCAATGTTTCTACTGCTTGCTCAAGGACACGGTTTTTCGCACCATAAGTTTTGGCTAGTTCCTCTATGATTTCGTTCGTTTTCTTTGTTATTGTTGTGTGAAGATGAACAGACATTTCTTCCACAATTTAAGCTACGGACACTTTAATTTAAATATGTTCACAAAAAATGTGCAATGTACATGTTTAGAGAAAAAGAGAGGGATTTGTCTAGCCGTTTCATGATGGGAGTGCTTTGAGTAAAGGAACAAGACCTTTTCCTTTTCGGAGAAGCATCGCATCTGATACTCTTTTTACTGCAACCATGTAAGCAGCGGTTCTCATGTTCACCTTGTGTTGTTGCGCCATTACAAAGACAACTTTGAAAGCCTTTGTTATTGTGTTTTCAAGTTTAGCTCTTACCTCATCTTCTATCCAGTAGTAATTCATCTGGTTCTGAACTTGTTCAAAATAGCTGACAATAACACCGCCTGAGTTCGCAAGGATGTCAGGAATTACGAAAACGTCATTCTTGAACAGTATATCGTCTGCTTCTGGGGTTACTGGTCCGTTTGCTCCTTCAGCAACTATTTTTGCTTTAATTTTGTTAGCGTTGGCCTTTGTGATTTGGTTTTCTAAAGCTGCTGGCACCAAGATATCGCATTCCAGTTCCAGCAATTGTTCGTTAGTTATCATTTTGCTGTTTGGATAATCAACTACTGATCCTGTTCTCCTTTTGTACTCTTGCACTTGTATTGGGTCTAGCCCCTCAGGAGTGTATGTCCCACCCTTTGAGTCTGAAACCGCTATGATTTTGCAGCCAATTTCGTGAAGAAGGTGAGCCGCATGGAACCCCACATTGCCATAGCCCTGAACAGCAACTGTTGCTCCCTTAAGCTTCAAGCTTAGTTCCTTGGCTGCTTCAATTACTGTATACATTAGACCTCTCGATGTTGCTTCGTTTCTTCCAAGTGAACCACCAACGCGAACTGGCTTGCCGGTTACCACACCGAAGGTGTTGCGACCTATTATTCCGCTGTATTCATCCATTATCCACGCCATTGTTTGAGAATCTGTATACACATCTGGCGCTGGAACATCCGTGAAAGGCCCTATGAATCTTGCGAGTGCGCGAGCAAAGCCCCTTGTTAATCCTTCCAGTTCGCTCTTTGACATTTCTTTTGGGTTGCAACGTATTCCTCCTTTCCCACCGCCTAGCGGTAAGCCAGTAACTGCGGTTTTCCAGGTCATCCATGCCGCCAGTGCAGTGACCTCATCTAGTGTGACGTCTGGGTGGTATCGTATGCCACCTTTAAATGGTCCCAGTGTATCGTTATATTGCACACGGTAGCCTGTGAAGACCCGTATGCCCCCGTCATCCATAACCACTGGGATGTTCACAATGAGTGCACGAATCGGGTGTTTCAACATCTCATGTATACCATGATCAAGATTCAGTTTTTCAACAGCTATGTCCAGCTGCCTAAGGGCGGCTTCATAAGGGTTTGGCCGTGCTATTACTGGAGCTAATGTTTCAAATTTAGCTGACACCAATGTCTGAAGCTTTTCTATAAGATTCTGCAGAATCTCCTTTGCAACTTCACCATTTTCCTTTCCGAAGAACCAATGATAGGTATCAGCTAATGAATCAACTCTCTTTGACAGGATTAAACCTGCAGGAACCATTTTTGGATTTTCAGAGAAGTAGTCAAATACGACACGTAACATATTTACTTCTTCTTTTGAGAGGGGCCACAATTTTTTGATAGGACGCGGGGCTTCTATTTTTATGTATTCTGCTTCATTCACTTTTTTCGCTAGTTCTTCAAAAATTTTCCACGCGTCTTCCGTTGGTATACCAAAGTTTTCGGAATACGTGGTCATCAGTGCGTAGTGTGCTGTTGTATAGCTTTCGATCCTCGCTGTTAGCTCTGGTTTTTCTGCAAAGAAATCAGCCATTAGCTTTATCATTCCTAGTTCTCTTCCCGACGATTCGATCAAGCTTAACATTTTGTTACACCTTTTAGATTAATAGAAGCAATGTTCAAATATAGAAACGTTATGTTCATGATGTACATACTTGAACAAAATTTAACACAGATGAAATCAACCTAAAAGTTTTTAACAACGGCAGAGATAGAGGAATCAAAAGACATGATGTGCCATCAGATTGGCAAACAAAGGAGGACAAAGATTGTACTCCACAGGCATCGAAAATCTAGACAAACTCTTAGATGGGGGGCTTTTCCTTGGAGAAAACGTGTTGTGGAAAATGGAATCCGGAACTTTCACACGAGAATTCCTGTATACTTTCATGAAAGAAGGGATAACCAAAAAAAATCAAGTAATTTATCTGGACTTTATTTACCCACCACAAGCTCTGATGCTTCAACTCAAACCTTTAACTAAGACCCTGCCGAAGGGCTGGGAAAACAAGCTTCTTATCCTAGATTGCTTCACAGACTCATCTGGAAAAGGCGAATTTATATTCAACGATTTCTACGATAAGGCTCCTTCATGGATACGGAAGGTGCCCAGTTCAAAAGATCCGGAAGGATTCCACAGATTTTTTGGAAGAATTGAACGCGAATTCGTAGTACCGGGTACAAGACTTATTTTCAACAGCCTATCCCTGATGGAACACAATTGGGGACTCGAGGCCGTAAAAGCTTTTTTCGGACACATATGTCCAGCATTATACGCCTATCAAACGTTGGCTTACTGGACAATCGCAAAGAACGCTCACCCAAGAGAGTTTTGCGCTATAATAGAGCATATGACTCAAGTGGTTATTAACTTATCAAATGAAGGAGGTAAAAAAATTCTGGAAGTAAAGAAAGCGGGCGGTCGTTATCATTCACAAACATATCAACGCAGAGAGTACACAGTCAAAGGGCTTGAAATTACCTTAATGTAGAATCAAGATGTAACCAGCCCCATATGTTCATGCATGTTCATTTTTACCTCTTTTCAAAGTAACGCTTAAATGCCCATGCATTACTGAACATATTCTACGATGTTTGTAAATGTAGATGTGAAAGAAAATGACTGAACGTGTACACAGAAACAGCTCTTATTTAAACGCGAAGTCAACAACTGGAACAATAACACGCGTCAAAGATACAAGCCCAACAAGTGGAATGTGCCCCATTTGCATCCGCGACTGCCCATTCCTGTGTGAAATAAGCTTGTCAGCCTTCAGAGGAAGAGAAGCCCTTTACCCAGAACCACTTCAATTCGGATATAGCACGGCAGGAGCCCTCAAAGATTTTGGACTTGACTGGTCTCACTTCAATATTCAAGCCCGCCTCTTTGAAGTGCACGGCATCGAGGAAAATTCAGATGTTGCCCTTTTCCCAAACGCAAGCACAGAAACAAAGGTTGCAGGCATACCTCTTAAACTTCCAATCTTAAATGGTGCCTTCGGCTCAACTATGGTCGGACGACTATTCTGGGAAGGCATAGCCATTGGTTCAGCTATTTCAGGCGTAACAGTAATCGTTGGAGAAAACGTTTGTGGCATGGACCCTGAATCGCAACTCACAGGCGGCAAAGTTACGTATTCGAAAGAACTAAAACGAAGAGTCGATCTATTTCGAAAATTCTGGGATGGAAAACATGGAGACATCGTCGTACAAACAAACGTTGAAGACCAAAGGCTAGGCGTTGATGTTTATGCTATCTCAAAGCTGGAAGTAAATGTCATTGAAAGGAAATGGGGGCAAGGTGCAAAAGCCATTGGAGGCGAAGTCCGCATAAGGGATTTAAACAAGGCTATAATGCTGAAGAAAAGAGGCTACATAGTCATCCCAGACCCAGAAGACCCAACGGTGCAACAAGCGTTCAGAGAAGGCGTATTCAAATCCTTCGAAAGACACAGCCGAGTAGGTATACCGAAAGAAAGAGGCTTCATAGAAGACATAGAATGGTTGAGGCAACAAGGCGCAAAACACGTAACGCTGAAAACCGGTGCGTATAGACCATCAGCAGTTGCCTTTACAATGAAGATAGCCTCCGAATCAAAAATCGAAGCAATATCCTTCGACGGTGCAGGTGGGGGAACAGGCATGAGTCCAGTACCAATGATGGATGAAATGAGCATCCCAACAATCTACCTACAATCCATAGTCCTAAAATGTGCACAAATACTGAAAAAGAAAGGCCGCCACGTACCAGATATAATAATGGCTGGAGGCTTCATAAACGAAACACAAATCTTCAAAACAATAGCAATGAGTAACTTTGGAGATGGCCCCATTGTGAAGGCTGTTCTAATGGGAAGATCACCACTAACGGCAGTCATGAAAGCAGACTACTTCAAACAATTAGCTGGAGAAGGAAAGTTGCCCAAGACTTTTGCAAATAAATTCGGCGCTACACCTGAGAAATTCTTTATCGCCACACCAGACTTGAAAACAAAATATGGCGAACGCTTCAAGGAAATACCATGCCAAGCCATTGGACTATATACGTACCTAACAGATCGCATAGGTGTTGGACTACAACAGCTCTTAGCTGGTACCAGAAAATGGAAGATAGAACTCCTTAACAGAGAAGACCTGATGAGCTTATCTGAAAGAGCCGCTAAAGTTACAGGCATACCAATGGTAGAAGAAATAGAAAAGGACGCGATTGAAAGAATCCTAGACTAGCACCATCTCCTTTTTTTTAAAAAAAAATCTTAAATCCACCTTAAACCTTAAGGAAACCACTGAACAAATAGAATATTACAGGAGAACTATTTAATGATAGGAACGCAAACAGCATTAAGTATAGCACTAGAGCAGTTAAGAATAGCTGCTGAGAAACTAAACCTTGATCCAAGTATTCACGAAATGCTTAAACGACCAAAACGATCGCTCATTGTCTCCATCACAACGAAAATGGATAATGGCGAAGCAAGTGTCTTCACCGGCTGTCGCGTACAGCATAATGGCGCAAGAGGACCATTTAAAGGTGGCATACGATACCACCCAGACGTCACACTAGATGAGGTCACTGCACTGGCAATGTGGATGACATGGAAATGTGCAGTCGCAGACATTCCATATGGTGGCGCAAAAGGCGGAGTCTGCTGCAACCCAAAAGAAATGTCAAACAGTGAACTGGAAAGGCTGACAAGACGATACACAAGCTTACTTTTAGATTTTATAGGACCTTATCGGGACGTGCCGGCGCCAGACCTTTACACAAATCCCCAAACAATGGCATGGATAATGGATACCTACAGTCAATTCAAAGGCTACAGCGTCCCAGAATGCGTAACTGGAAAGCCTCTTAGTGTAGGAGGTTCAAACGGAAGGCTGGAAGCCACTTCTCGAGGTGTTGTGTTTTGTGTAATAGAAGCAACCAAGAAAGTGGACTTGAAGCTTAAGGGAGCAACAGTTGCTGTTCAGGGCTATGGCAATGTGGGGTTC
>SOJA01000183.1 GCA_004376975.1 Candidatus Bathyarchaeota archaeon | reverse complement strand
CTATAAGGGAGAAAACTCCTGAAATTTCAGCCTTCGCTTTACGAACCAAATTAACCAGTGCAGCTTGAGTTTCACCACTCTTAATCATGTCATCCACGATTAAAATGCTGTCTCTCCTTTTGATGGCATCTTTGGAAACGTAAAGTGTCATGGTTACCCCTGAACCCTTAAGTACATAAGTTTCCTCCAGAAAAGCCTTAACTCCAACTTCCTTGTTTTTCTTCGCTACCACCAAGTTAACTCCTAAAGCGTTAGCAACCATGGTGGCTAATGGAATTCCATCCACAGCTGCTGTAAAAACTTTTGTAACGCGTTTTCCAGCCATATTTGCAAGTGCATGGTTCGCTGCCTGTTGAAGAATGTTGAAGTCACCTATAATCTCAGTGTTATCAAAGTATCCATCTTCATTGAATTTTATTCTGCTTCGAAGCTCCCTTTCTAAACCAACAATTTTCGTCAACACTTTCCAGAGTTGCTTCGCTCGTGCAGTATTTGGTAAAACATGCCCTTTCGCATATCTACTTAAAACGGTCACTGGTAATCCAGTTTTAGATGATAACTCGCGATACGTGATGTTCCTCTTGTATTTTGCAGTTCTAAGCAACTCGATGGTCATTAGACGAAGTTTCAGCTCTTCTGCATGTGTGCTCATAATTATCCCTTATACATCGATAAGTTAAACAGTAAAGTGCTTAGTAGTTATTATTGCATTTCTAATTTATAATTTCCGTTCGTAAACCGAACATAATTGGCGGATCCGCGGGGATTTGAACCCCGGATCTTCGGCTTTCTTCAGACAGCTATAGAAGGCCGACGCGCTTTATGGGACAGTACTATCCAGGCTGCGCCACGGACCCATGATTTTTTCATATATGATTGTTAGATATTAGTTTTATCTGTTGATGTTTTGGCAATGTTCCCTAGAGGATTCCTATGGAACACTTTTCCTTAAACTATTTAAGACCGTTGTTGATTACATAATTGTTTAGGGAGAGAGGGCAAATGTCTGAAATTCACATTAGTGATATTCCCATCCCTTTAGTGAACTATATTTACCTTATAAAACGTCATAAATCACCCTATTATGACATTGCTCAGCACATCGTAAAAGAGATGGAAAGGCATTACGAAAGAACGGGACGTACTCCTGGGGTTGTCTTCACGATTAATCCTAGAGTATTGCAGGACGAAATTGAAAAGAAGGTTGAAAATGAGAAATTAACAACTGTGAATATTTGCCGTACGATTCTCGCTCTCTTGTATGGGAGTTCGCTTCATGAAGAAGATGATTTCTACGTTACAACTACTAGTCGCGGTCGAAGAAATTATCATATTAAGATTAACAATCACACCTTGAGTTCAATGTTTAGGCTTATTTGATGTCGTTTTATTCGATGTAAATTGCTGGTCGACATGGGATAGATAGCATAGCTTTCTGTTTTGGGTCATAACGATCCTTTTCATCTTCTCTGGAAACGATAATGCGTGCTTTAACCCTGTCTGTCAAGAAGTCTTTTCCGTCCTCAATCACCTTTTTTTCGTTTAAAGCTCCGATTTGTAGCAGTTTTGCTCTTCTTTTTTCCGGTATCTTGCCTGTTTCCTGCAATATTTTTGAAGTGAATTTGGCTGCTTGTTTGAGTTTTCCTTTCATATCCTCATCTGCGGCGAGTTCTTTCATAACCTCGTTCAGCTTGACTTCTCCACGCATTGACTTCTCCAATATTTTTAGGTAGACTTTCCATTTCCATGGGGAAGCTGTATAATAGTATATCTTTTTAGGCGTGATCTTTGTTGCTTTCAGAATATTCAGTGTATCCTCAATTATTTTCCGTGTTAGGTTCTCCTTTTCCTCTACTTGTACGCTTACGAGTTCTTCTCTTGCCTGCGGCCATTCTGCGAGTGAGATGAAAGGTTTCTCTTTTATTTTGCTCCATAATTCCTCGCATAGGTGGGGTGCAAAAGGTGCAAGTAGCTTTAGCCATATTTTCAAGGCTTCTTTCAGGATTTTTGAGTTTGCTTCTTCTTTTCTACGTATGTACCAACGGAAATCGTTCCAGACTTCGAATAATGCTATTTCCAAGGCTGTTCTCGTTTTCATCTCTTCAAGATTTTTTGTCACTTCGGATATGCGTTGTTGCAGTATGCTCATCAGCCATTTTTCCAGATGCTCATTTGCATCGTTTTCTGCATGTTCAATTATGCTCTCCGCGAAGCTATAAAATGAGTGAAGCTTGTGTCTCATGTCTCGAACGTTCTCGCTTCTCCAATTCGAGTCGTCCATGCCTTCAGCACCTAACATCAACGCGCATCTTGTAGCATCTGCACCATACTCTTCAACAGCATTTTTCACAGTTACGAAGTTCCCTTTAGACTTGTGCATTTGTTTTCCTTCAATCATAAGCATACCGTTTACTCCAATCGCTTTTGGCCAGTGTTGCTGTAAGAATAGTGCTACATGTTGGAATATGAAAAAGGTTAGGTGATTTGGAACAAGTTCTTTGGCTGATACTCTCAAGTCAACAGGATACCAGTACAGGAATTCTTTCCGCATTTCCTCCAATATGTCAGTGTTCATTCCTGACTTCGAGGCTACTTCTTCCATGTTTCCTCTTCCATGGAAAATATAGTTGAACACTTCTTTTGTTAACATCTCAGGCTTTATGTCATATTGTCTTATTTGCTTATTTATGGTGTAGAATGCCATGTAAATGGTAGAGTCGCTTAAAGTTTCAATTATCCATCCTGGACCCCACGGCAGAGGTGTTCCAAGCCCTGTTCTTCTTGCGCATGCCCACTCTTTCAGCCAGTCAATCACAGCCAAGAACCATTGGGTTGCTGTTCCCGGGTAGATTTCCATTCTATTCAGCGCTTCTTTGGTTTTTTCCTTCCATTCTGGATCCGAGTACTTTAGGAACCATTGGTCTTGTAACACTTTAACCATACACTGCGTCATGCATCGGCAAACAACCGGTTGTGGCAGATCGTACATGGAGTCAGCAATTCCACGCTTCCTAAAATCTTCGACTATGGTCTCCTTTACTTCTCTAACAGTTTTCCCAGCGTATTCCCGACAGTTTTCTTTCAAAATTCCGCTGTGGAACTCCTTTTTGTAGATCATTTTTGTTGCTTCTTCAGCCTTTGAGTCATATTGATCCTTCACGTCTAATTGTTCCACAATTTCGATGGCTGGGTACTCACCGAAACCTTCAACTTTAATCATAGAAAC
>SOJA01000167.1 GCA_004376975.1 Candidatus Bathyarchaeota archaeon | reverse complement strand
ATAAAGCGTTGATATGGCGATTAAATGGAACAGCAAGTGTGAAAAATTGAATTTGTGTATAATCTGTGATCCCATGTTGGACGCATATGGTCCTATAGCTCCTGCGCTTCTTGTAGCAAAAGTTATGGTTGAAAGGAAACATGATGTTTCCATAGTTTCCACAAAAATTTCTGACGATGTTCAAAATTCCCTCAAGTCACAGTCTTTAAGGTATATAGACCTTAATGCTCACACGATTAGCAGAGGTGGACCTCCTATTTCATGGCTTGAAACTTGGGCTCGCGAGGCTTTTTTTGATCTCAATTCCAGAAGTTTCCCCCCTCAAGATGACATGGTGATTAATTTTTCTCATACTATAGCAGTACCTTCCACAATATGGTATGCCCAAGGTCCTACTACAGACGCACTCAAAGATATGCAGGACGACCTTCCCCTACGTTACAGATTTCCATATGAAGTCTTGAAACCCCTACTTGCTTTCGCTGACAACAGATTGATAAGGCTCATAGCTTCGAAATCAAAATTCATAATCGCCAACTCGAAGTTTTGTGCATCAATGTACGAAGAGAGAAACCTTGAAGTTCACAAAGTTATATACCCCCCTCTTGATTGCAACGCATTCAAGCCTACATCAACACACTCTGGTGATTATATCTTAACTTACTTTGGTAAAGAGACTGATTTTTGCGTTTTAAAGGAGATAGGAGATGCGGGTGTGAGGATCAAGGCTTTCGGATCGAAAATTCTTCTTAAGTCAAAGAAGATTTTTGGGCATAGAAACATCGAGTTTCTTGGCAAAGTATCTAATCAGGAGCTTGTAAATCTATACTCAAACGCCCTCTTTACATTGTTTACTTTTAACCATGAACCCTTCGGATACATACCAGTAGAAAGTATGGCGTGCGGTACTCCAGTATTATCTTACAACCGCCAAGGACCCTCTGAAACAGTCGTTAATAGTGTGACTGGCTGGCTTGTCGATACTCGTGAAGAAATCATACGTTTGGCTGCAAAGTTATGGAGGAGTGGCTACTCATCAACTATAAGAATGAACGCTAGAAGAAGAGCTTTACTTTTTGATATAGAAGACATAGCGGAAGAATGGAGCCAAATGGTAGAAGCCGGCAGGTGCTAAGTGAACCTCGCAAAGGAGGCTTTGATGGAGAAAGAAGTGTGAGACAGAAGGGGTTCGGTGTGCAACTACTCTTCGGGCTATTGAGGGAGAAATCAAACAAAATTGATGAATGAACGAAAACAGTCATTGCGCGGGGCTCTAAATTTGCTTTTGCTTTTCAAAAGATTCTCTTCGAGTTTCAAGTTTAAGTTTTTGACGCCCTGTTTAGAACGGCAAGTTTAGCTTTGACGATATATGAAAAGAATCCTTGAAATTCTGCTCTAGTAAGCTTCGACTTGCCTCTTTTTCTATTCTCAAACACTATAGGCATTTCTGTTAGAGCAAATCCTCTCATCCACGCCTGTTTCACCGTTTCTATCTGTATTTCATACGTCTGACTGTGGAGACAACCGATTACGCTCTTTATATATTCTTTTGAATAACATCTGAAACCGCTTGTGCAATCACGTATCCTCAAACCCACCATTGTGGACGCCACAAGATTAGCAGCACGGCTAATTATCCGTCGTAGGATGTGCCACCCGACAATTTTGCCGCCTTTTGAATACCGGCTTCCAATAACTAAATCGTAGCCTTTTTCTGCTGTCGCAAGTAATTGCGGTATGGCTTGTGGGTTGTGAGAGTAGTCCGCATCCATTGTAATAATGTGTTCTGGAGGGTTCTCCAAAGATAAAATTGCTTTAAACCCATCTGTGATGGCTGTTCCAAGCCCAAGTTTTTCAGGTCTTTCCATGAGCAAAATGTTGCTATATTCTTTCTGCAGCTTCTTGACTCTGCCAGCTGTCCCATCTGGACTCGAATCATCTACTACGAGGATTAATACATCTTGATTTGCATCCTTGATTTCCCTGATTAAATTTTCTATGGTCTCAGCTTCACAGAAGGTTGGAAGTATGATGCCGAGAGATTGTTTATTTGCTAGGCTCTCATGTCTTGCGCTGGGGGGATGCAAATTCCTTTCCTCTTCTGTTGCAGAGAGCATGTATTTCTCCACTTTCCAATCTAGCTGTCATAGACGATGTTTCTATTAGAAAGACAATTTCAGCGTTTACTCTTTATAAATTTATTTGATGGTCAACAATTCTAATGATATTCTAAGCAAAGTTTCTGGGTGTTCTGGTTAACCTTCTCAGATGTTTAAATCTTTAGAGTTACTAAATGGCTGATTTCGAAAAGGCAAATACACATGCAGTCCACTCTTTACGGTGCGCCTATTCACTTTGTTATGTTGAACCAAGTCATACATCGTTACTTTGCTAAAATCTAACCCGCGAAACAAATATGAACCATGGAAAAGAGGAAAAATTTTTTTGGCGGTGCGAAAGAATAAAGTGATTATTTGGGGGTGTTATTCGAAAACTCTTTTATACTAACTGTAACGTAGGAGTTACCCAATCAAATATATGGGCATCACTTATGCATGTATAAGCGAAGAGATGTAAAAAATGAATGATGGGCAGGGCCTTTATGTGCTGCAACAAGCATCAAATGAAGATAAGGCAGTGAAGGAAATTAAGGATATAAGGAGTACTCTCACACCGCATGTTTCATTGCTGATACCTGCATATAACGAGGAAAGAAGGATAGGAGCGACATTAAAAGATTGGTTGACCTACTTAGATTCGAAATATGATGAGAGCTATGAAGTTTTGGTGATAATGGATGGTTGCACTGACAAAGTGGTGAGTGTTGTCCGAAAACTCGCCAAAAGCCACAATCCCATAATTTCTCTTTATCAACCGAAGAAACTTGGAAAAGGAGGAGCGTTGATTGAAGCCATAAAACGAGCTGCGGGGGATGTGTTAATCCTTATCGATGCAGATGGTTCAATGCCAGTAGATGAAATCACTAAACTCATGGAGTATGTGGGGGATTATGATCTGGTAGTGGGATCAAGATATGTTGATAGTTCAATAATTTTGACAAAGCGCCCATTGAAGCGTGTACTTTGCAGTCGAGCCTTCAATGTGCTAGTGAGATTATTGTTCTGGAGGCTTAACAAAATACGCGATACTCAATGTGGATGTAAGGTATTGAAAAGAAAAGTGGCACGAATTATAGGTAATTCCCTATTTATTTCAGATTTTGCTTTCGACGTGAATTTGATCTACTCAACCCTGCAGCACGGCTTCAGAGTGAAGGAAGTTGGAATAAAATGGAGCCATAGAGAGACAGATAGTAAAGTTTCGAATAAACTCTGGAAAATTAGTTTAGCTATGTTTTTTTCTATAGTTAAGTTAAGGATATTTTACAGTAGGCACCTGTTCTAAAATCAAGTAAATTGGTGATAAAGGAGTTTTCATGAAAATTCTATGGTTTAACCACCGAGACCCTAGACACCCTGAGGCTGGAGGAGCAGAAGTGCGTATGAGAGAAATATGCAAGAGGCTGTCTGGAAAGGGATGTAGTGTGACATTGTTCTGTGAACAATGGAAAGGTGGCATGAATGAAGATTTCGTTGATGGAATAAGAATTGTTAGAGCTGGCGGTAAAGTTGGCGTGCACTTTAAAGCACCTTATATGTTGATGAAAATGGAAGACGATTATGATGTTGTAGTTGATGATATTGCGCATGCTGTCCCTTGGCTTTCTTCTCTTTTCACCAAGAAACCAGTGATCGGACAGATTCACCATGTCCATCAAGAGGTGTTGAGCCAAGAACTTCCTCGATCTTTAGCGAATGGTATAGCTTTAGCTGAAAAAACTCTTAAACATTTTTACAAGACTCTCATAGCTGTGTCCGAGTCGACAAAGAAGACTATTGTAGAAAAGATTGGTGTGCCTGCAAATAGAATTGTGGTGATTCAAAATGGAGTGGATTGCAACGCATACAGACCATCGAAAAAAGCTACAACCCCCACGATTCTGTGGGTAGGGCGAGTGAAGAAATACAAAAGGATAGAGCATTTTCTCTTAGCTTTTAAAATGGTTCTAAGAGAGGTTCATAATGTTAAACTAGTGGTGGTTGGGCATGGTGATTATTTATGGACGATAAAAGAGTTTGCTAAAAAGTTAAGGCTTCGGAACGTTGTTTTTAAGGGTAGAGTGAGCGAGCGGGAAAAAACAATGTTAATGGGGTCATCTTGGGTTGTGGTGTCTACTTCGCAAGTGGAAGGGTGGGGTATGACGTTGACGGAGAGTGCTGCGTGCAAGACGCCTGCTGTTGCCTACAACGTCTTAGGCGTTAGAGATTCAATTGTTAACAATGTGACTGGTTTGCTTGTCGAAGATGGGGACATTAGAGCTCTGGCCAAAAGTCTTGTAAGAATTTTGTCAGATTTCAAATTAAGAACCGAGTTAAGCAAGAACGCATTGAAGCACGCTAATCAATTCTCCTGGGACCATTCAGCGGAGAAATTCCGTAATGTTTTGGAGTGGGTTATTGGAGCGAATTAATGTGTAGATGCATGCATAGCACAATGCACGCAGAGTGCAATCTAGGCTTGAGCGTTGATTAACCTTGGAGATTGAAAGATGGGGAAAAAGACATTAACCTCAAAATTGCCCACGTTATGTTATGGTTGCGGAACATGTGCAGGCGTTTGCCCAAACGACGCAATAGTCATGAGTGAATATGAGAAGAAAGGAATTTTTCTTCCTGTAATGAACGAAACAAGGTGCAATTCTTGTGGACTTTGTCTCCAAGTCTGTCCGTGGGAGTTTCTGGATAAGGATGAACTAAGCGCTTTTGTCTTCCACAGACGATCTAAGGGCATACTTGGCAATTACCTAAGATGCTATCTAGGCTGTTCCACTGACAAAAAACTAGAGAGAGAAGGGTCTTCAGGAGGGTTAGTGTCCACATTACTAACGTTTGCATTGGAAGAGGGCATAATAGACGGTGCTCTAGTAACAAGAATGAGTGATAAAGAGCCATTATTGCCTGAACCGTTCATAGCGACAACGAAAAGTGAAGTAATCTCCGCTACTGGTTCCAAATATATCCCCATTCCATTAAACATTGTTTTGAAACAGATTCAAAGTAGAAAAGGCAAATACGCCGTGGTTGGATTGCCCTGCCATATTCAAGGAATAAGAAAGGCAGAATTGATAAATAAAAAGTTGAATGACAAAATAGTTCTTCATCTAGGGCTTTTTTGCACGGGAACTATATCCCGATATGGGACTGACATTCTCTTGAGGTCATTGAATGTTGATTACGAAAATATAGCTAAAATTTGCTATAGAGAGGGGAGTTGGCCTGGCGGGTTCGAAGTGCTTTTAAAGGATGGCACTACGACTCCCGTATTACCTTACAAGCGTTATTTCTCGATTATTAGATCCTATTTCCCATTATCTTGCTTTCCGTGTTGGGATTTGCTAAATGATTTTTCAGACATTTCATTTGGTGACATGTGGACAGACCATGCTCCGCCCGCGCCCAAGAAAGGAGCGACTTTAGCAATTTCTCGGACAGAAAAAGGAGAAGAGCTACTGAAGGCTGCGGCAAGTAAAGCAAGCATAACGTTAGAGCAGATTTCTCCTCAACAAGTATTTGAAGCTCAAGATAGAAGCATAAGCTTCAAAAGTGGAAATCTGGCTATACGATGTGCTTTAATAAGACTCGTTTCCAAAGAGAGCCCAAATTTTAGGAATATCGTTTCCCCTGAAAATTCCGGATTTGACTATGTATCTACAATCAAAACTTTACTGTTGTTCAGCAGATGCTTACTTATGTCAAACTTAGCAACTCGAAGCATCATAAACCATTTCCTCGTGCACTTGTTGAAATCAGGAGTGAGAAGATGAATATACTACTGACAGGTGCAATTAGTTTATCAAACAAAGGCACGGCTTCTATAGTCATTTCAACTATAGTGATGCTGAAAAAACGTTTCCCCAACTCAGATATAACTCTCGAGTTATTTTTTCCTTCTAGACAAAAAAACATTATTGATATGGAGAAAGAATACAGAGTAGAAGTTATAGCGCCTTTGACACAACTTAATTTCAAAGGGCTAAAAAAATACAAAAATGCTGACGTAATAATTGATATAAGCGCAGAAGCTTTCGTTAAGTATTACGATGATGATTGGCTTCAGATGACCACCAGATTTTTTCTCCACTTACTCCCACTTCTTCTGGGGGCCGTCTTAAACAAACCGATAGTACTCCTAGCGCAAACACTTGGACCTTTCGGTCCATTTAGACCGATAATGGGATACTTGATTGGGAAGGCAACATTGGTCACAGTAAGAGATTCAATTAGCTTGAAGAATCTAGAAAGAGAAGGGATTGATGTGTCAAGGATATTCTTAACGGCTGACCCTGCTTTTCTGATTGATGTTGCACCAAGATCTAGGATAAAAGAAATATTGGAACACGAAGGCATTGATAAGGTTGGGAAGAAAAAAATTATAGGATTGTGTGCTGCAAGAACCACGGGAAGGGTGCTTTCATCTGGAGAATATAAGAAAATCGTAAATGTATTTGCGAATGCCATAGATTCTTTAATTGGAAAATACGATGCAGCGGTAGTATTTATTCCTCATAGCTCTGGGAAGATTAGGAAAGAAAACGACGATATCATTGTTGGAATGGATATTTTGAGGGAAGTAAAGCGAAAGGAAGGTTTTCTTGTGATTAAAAAAGATTATAGTCCTCAAGAGTTAAAAGGCATAATCGGAACACTTGATTGTCTCATTAGTTTTAGAATGCACCCTGTAATCTTTGCATCTTCACTTTTGGTACCTAGCATAATCGTAGCTTTCAATCCGAAAGCATATGGTCTCATGAGAATGTTAGGGTTAGAAAAAAACGTAATTCACGTCGATGAAATTCAAGAAGACTTGCTTGTTGCCTCTATAGAAAGGTGTCTACAAGAAAGTCAATATATGAAGAAAAATCTTAAGAGTGTTATCCCTCATCTTCAAGAAAGAGCTTTAATGAATGTGAAAATGTTGGAGCAAATACTTACTTATGAGAAGGCATAAATTGCTTAAGATACATCTCCTATCATTTTCTCTAATATTATTAGTATCAATAATAGCATGTTATGGAATATTGTTTACAGAAGGCTTGATCTTATATGGAGACTTTACCCTTCCGATTTCTCTGCAAAAATTCTTTGATATGCATTACCCTTTATGGAATCAATATGGAAGCACTAATTCTTTTGAATTTGTTGCTAGATTATCTTTCAGAACCGTACCCCTGGCATTTGCCACTATTGTAAGTATGCCTGTAGCAGTCTTCTATAAAATAATGCTCCTGAGCACTATAATTTTAGCAGGGTTATCAATGTATTTTTCGTTCTTTTACTTAGTGAATCCTTCATTCACTAATTCGGTTAAGAAAACCTGTATTGGAGCCATTACTGCATCACTTATTTACATGTTCAATTTCAAAGCAATACATACAATTATTTGGCCAACGCTCCAGTTCGCATATGCGGTAGCCCCAATTGCTTTGGTATGTTTTATCAAATTAACATTGACGCCCAAATTTAAGTATGCTTTTCTCGCAGCTTTCTTAATGACACTGATTGCCGGTTCACCTCACTACTTTGTTTTTACAAGCTTTCTAATGATTTCATGGTTCGCATACAGTATGCTTACGAATAGGTTTGCCAACATTACCCCGCGCTTTGTAAAAATGATTTTTCTTTTTATGCTACTGGTCTTTTTATTCAACTCGTTTTGGTTTCTGCCTTTTATCTACAGTACAGTATCTGGGATCACACAATCTCCCAATTACATTCTGACCTGTGCGATGTTAGATATTCTTAGCAGGAATAGTGCAATAATAAATACATTTAGACTTACAGATATTTGGTGGCAACATTCAAGTATAATGCCTGAAAACGCAATTTTCCAACATATATGGACTGTTGCGACTTTTGTCCTGCCAATTTTTGCGTTCTCTTCATTGATTGTTTCAAAAGAGAAGATTAAGCAATTTTCAATTTTCTTCGGGTTGATTTCGATTGTTTTCATTTTCTTAGCAACAGGAACTAATAATGGTCTTTCTACTGTCTATTCTTGGCTAACATTCAATCTATACTTTGGATGGTTATTGAGGGCTCCCAATAAGCTGACGATGATTGTAGCAATGATGTATTCTTTTCTTATCGGAATTACACTTATTTCAATCCCTAACGTCAATTGGAAAAAAACAATTGCTGTTGCCATGGCGTTGATGGCGCTTTTTGGAATATCTATCGCTCCTATGGCAACTGGTTACCTATACAACATCTTTACTCCAGTTTGCGTCCCCTACGAATACTATGAGGCTAACGAGTTCATTTCTGATACAGAAGAATACAAGGCGTTATGGCTACCATTAAGTTATTCGGGAACAGTGTCTTGGGCACCTGGGAAAATAGTGGGTCCTATCGACATAAGATCTTCATCCATACCAACCATTGGCTCCATTTATCCTAACTCAAAAAAATATCTTGAATACGTTACTCAAATTTTGCTAGAGAACAAAAGCAAAAAAATCAGTAGTTTCATCTCAATCCTAAACATCAAATATATCCTATTTCATGATGACACATCTGCACATTACAACTACTCTATATACAAACTGATCGAAGAGCAAGATGGCATAAGACTGCTAAAAAAGGATAACTCTATCTACATTTTTGAAAACCTAAACTTTTCAGAACACGTGAACATTCCATGGAGGAACATACTTCTCACTGGAGGATTAAACAGATTCGCATCTCTCACGGCGATAGATTCCTTCAATCCAATAGATTCCTGCTTAATCTTTTTAGATCAAATTCCTCTTGAAAAAAACGATCGCGCACATATTTTGACAAGCAGCGTCCTAATTGGGGGCACGAACAGCTTGGATGTGTCAATATCACTATCCGAAGAAATTCTTCTAATCGCGCCATTTGATGCTACTAACCATGCCAAACCCTCAGAGTTTTGGTCCAAGGCTTCACCCACTATATCTTCAGAGATGTGGTATGACTATTTAAAAAAGAAAAACATAGAGAACTGGGACTTTGACTATGGCAAGGGGTTCGTCTATTTCGACCAATCCACAGAGAGACCTATTTCTATGTCTATTCCAGTTACAATAGAGCGAACAGATGATTATATTTTCCTTGCACGATATCTTGAAAATCGAGCTGGTGGAGAAATAGAAATATGCTTTGATAACCGCAAGTACAATATCAGCACAAAAAGCACCATTGACAAATTTCTTTGGAGACAAATTGACACAATACTTCTTGAAGAAGGAACATATGAGGTAAATCTAACAAGCATAGAAGGCTTTAACGCAGTAAATCTCTTTTCATTGATTCCCAAAAACGAATTCGAAAAATCTCAAAGATTGATTAGTGAAATTTTCCAGAAAAAGCGGTTTATCTGTCTTCTAGAAGATTCGGATTTCTATTATAAAAATGCCACAATCTCAAGAGAACATGACAAAAAACCAAGCAACGGAGAAATCTTAACTCTAAACGAGAATTCTACAGTTTGGCAAAACATCTCAATTATGAAATCAGACAACTACAACTTTGCCGTAAGATTCCAAGGTGCGCTTGAAGTGAAGATAGACGAAATGGTATTCTTGATAAACTCAAACAATCTTGATTGGAACTATCTGAATCCCACATTTATTGATAAAGGTGTTCATAAAATCGAAATTACAACACCCACAAGCGCTGAACTTGATATGGCTCTATTGTATTCTTTACAAGATCTTGACGAAAAGATAGATGATATCTTTACAGCGACGCAATATCCGGCAGAGATACTAAGTTGTACCAAACTTGACCCTACTAAACTGTGGGTGAAGGTTAATGCCACGCAACCATTCACATTAGTTTTTGCTGAGGCATATGACCCATTATGGGTCGCCAATATTGATGATGAAACTTTCTCGAGTGTACCTATTTATAGCATTGTAAACGGGTTTCAGATCAACAAAACTGGCACGCTAGAGATTCTCCTTGAGTATGAACCTCAAAGATGGTTTTATCATGGGGCAACTATATCTGCGGGGGCTTTTCTTGCATGCATTGCATATTCTGTTTGGCCCTGTGTAAGGAAGAGGTGGAAAATAGTTGAGTTTATCAAAAAAAGAGTTAAGATTCTTTTTCCCTTCCTTGCTTGAGTTGTTTTATCCTTAGTTTTCTAAGGTAATGTGCCAGGGGATGTCTTATCCTTTTGCAGTTTTCGTCTGGACTGATGCAAACGCCGTGGGTTTTGAGCGTTGAGCATCTTGGGGGTTTGTATTTCGTTCTTGATC
>SOJA01000040.1 GCA_004376975.1 Candidatus Bathyarchaeota archaeon | reverse complement strand
CCCCGAAATGAGACCCGTTTCGTTGGTTTAGTTGGTCAAATAGCCAACTAATACATATAACAACAACCCAACATTCTAGTCATAAGAGGCTCACAAAAATGAAATGCCACCAATGTGAAAAAGAAATCTTCCTACCTTTTAGATGTGCATACTGCGGAGGCTATTTCTGTTCACAACACCGTCTACCGGAAAATCATGAATGCCCAAGAATGGAGTTAGCAAGAGCCCCAAAAATAGAAACAAGACCGACAATTGTTCAAAAACAAAAACCACATGAATACACACTTACACCACGAAGAAAAATACATTTCACCAACAGAGAAACTAAGCATCTAGCAATAGCCGCATTACTTGTCATAGGCATCGGATTATCCTTAGAGTACCCATGGACCCTTCTCGGGTTCCAAAGCATTTTCCTCAATGATTACGTCATGTTGACAACATTCACAATAATACTGGCAGCATCATTCTTCATACATGAAATAGCTCACAAAATAGCTGCACAGAGAATGGGTTTTTGGGCGGAGTTTAGACTTGTTTCCACCGGCGCAATTTTAACGTTAATCTCTATTATTTTACCATTTAAAATAATATCTCCAGGCGCAGTTATGGTATCAGGATATGTGAATAGAAAAAGCATGGGAAAAATATCCATTGCTGGACCATTAACAAACATTATTCTATCAACGATACTTCTGATAGTAGCGTTTCCTTTCCGCATAACAGCCCTCATTCTTGGCAGTGTATTCAACGCATGGATAGCTCTCTTCAACCTCATCCCCTCCGGAAGACTAGACGGACTTAAAATTTTTCGGTGGAACAAGACAGCATGGGCTTTAACATTCACAACAAGCCTGATTCTCACAATAATCTCTTACATCTATAGTCCATTCATATAAATGCAAAAAAACACAATAGAATTTACATTAACGACCGTATTAAAGAAGCTCTATAGTCACATGCACTTCTTCCGGAACCCGGATACGCATGATACGCCGCATAACACGTTCTTCAGCATCAACATCTATAAGACGCTTATGAATACGCAGCTCCCACCTATCCCACGTGGCTGTTCCCTCACCACAAGGCGACTTCAAAACAGGAACCCTCAGCCGCTTAGTAGGCAACGGAACCGGACCTGTCATTTTAACTCCTGTCTTCTGAGTTATTGCCTTTAGCTCTTGGCATACCCCTTCTAACTTCTTATAGTCTGTACTTGTTAAGCGTATTCGTGCCTTCCTAACCATCGTTCTAATCTCAGCTCTTGCAGATTTATGATACTTACCTTAGACGCTCAAGCATAAATAAAAACTTATCGAAACAAAAGTTATAACGAGTGCCTAGATGAATTAGAGGATAAAAACTGGAAAAACCAAAGTTGAAAGTGAAAGGGTTAATTCTAGATCTAGATGGTACAATAGTTGACTCAACAGAGGCATACTACGAAGCTGCAAAAGCAGCTTTTGCCGCCATAGGACAAGAAAACGTTGACACTGACATAGCAACAGAAATCCCAAGGAGACTTGAACAAAACCTTTCAATAAACACCATGATAAGGGGAATTAATGCAAAGAAGTTCCTAAATGCGTATCTCAATGCATACTACAGGGTGACAGCTACAAAGACGAAACCAATAGCCAATGTCCAAGAAACATTGAAAAAACTTTCACAAAAGACGAAACTAGCGCTAGTGACAATGCGTCATGTCAAAAAAGAAGAAGTCACTAAAGAACTGAGAAAATTCGGCTTGATCAAACATTTTCAGCTTATAGTAACTGCGCTGGACACTCATAACCCAAAACCATCTCCAGAAGCACTGATAAAGTGTGCAAAACAGCTGGATATCCAGATAAACGAGTGTGCAATCGTCGGTGATTCCATCGTAGATGTAAAAGCGGGCAGAAACGCTGGAGCCAAAACAGTTGCTGTTTTGTCTGGAATATTCACAAGAGAAGAGTTAGAAAGGGAGAAACCGAACTTGATTCTGAAAAACATCAACGAACTTCCACATTTTCTTTAAATGCCTCTGAAACGGGCTTCAGAATATTTCTAAACGTGAAATATGGCAGAAAAATATCTAAAATAGTTATAGAAGCCACCATAAATAAAGCTTAATTAAAACCTCAGCTTTAGATTTAAAGTGGAGAAGACTTCGAAGCGGGAGTAACCAATGAATTTCATAGAAATGCTATTATCAGAAAAACTGAAGAGCAAAAATCCAATGTTGGACATTTTCGGTTCTGACCGTAAAGTTCTCCAAATAGCATGCGAAGACCTTACAAGCTACCTTAAAGTTCACTGGAACCTTATGGCAACAGAAGCAAGTGAATGTGAACTTGTAGACAAACTAGAAGAGTTCTATAACGAAAGCCCAGATGAGCTGGAAGAATTTATAGACTTGTGGACTGGTATGTGGCTTAAAAAGTGGAAAGAAAGGGTGAAACTCCTAATAGGTAAGGACAAAACCAGGAGATGGAACAAAGTTACTGAAATCCTTAAGAAAGCAGAGCCGCTTTGGAGAAAACTTGCAGACCGCAGAGAAATACAAGATGTAATAATATCAAAACTTATTAGAAACGCTGAAATCTGTGGCACGTTGATATTAGCGGAGAACCTTCTTAAAATGGAGCTGGGACGTGACAAGACAAGATATACTAGCGAGGAAGAACAGATACTAAACGTAGTCAACAACGCTTTAAGGAAAGCTGGAGAACTAGTTCGAAGCAAAGGACCATTAATTTTCGTCAAGGTCGACAAGGGTTACTATCTATATTCGCAATAAACAAGTCTTAACTGGTTCGCTCTCTGTTAAGATTCTTAGTTCGCCATGAGTGTTTGCTAATAGTCTTTGTTTTTCCATAACCACAGGCTGCACATTGCTTCTTCGTAACATTATATGCTCTTCTTCCACACCGTCTACATTTTATGTGGACTGTTTTTCCTTGGTGCTTACCAAAGGACGGCGTTCCCTTCCCCAAAGTTGTCACCTTGGTGGAGGCGATACGAGAACAACATTGTCTCCACGAACTATTATCAAGCCTAACTTCTTCACGTTTTCAACGTTTGTCGTGTCTTCGGTTTCCTCAAGAACCAAGTTCAGATGCTGGTCAAATCCCTTTAGCTTCCCACGCAAACCCTTTCCACCCTTCAATCTAACAATAACCATTTTTCCAAGGCTCTGCTCAAGTATTTCAGTTGTCATTTCGCTCATTTTGAACCCTCGAACAACATTTTATGTCTTTTATACTTGAACTTATACCATTTAAACCTATCTAAGAGAGAAGTACCATGCCAGAGAAACATCGAAGATATTTTCTGAAAGCAAAAGAGGCAAAATCAATTTTGAGCGAAGCTTCAGAGACACTAAAAAAGGATTTCAATCAGATTTTCAAAAGCAAAGTTGATGTGGAACTGGTTGAAACAGGTTTTGCTGATGTATTTCTTGTAAACGGAAACCCATTGCTTTTTAGGATTCAAGGAAAAATCCGTCCAACATTAGTTTTCAATGAGCTTTTTGCTTTAACACCTAGAACTATTGTGGATATGGGTGCTGTCCAGCATATATGCAATGGCGCAAATGTGATGGCTCCCGGAATTGTTCGCTTTGAAGGAACATTCAAGAAAGGAGATTTCGTCCTTATCGTGGACGAGAAGCACGGCAAAATAATTGCATTAGGCGAAGCCGCTTATGACATGGATGCAGCAAAAAGAAACACGACAGGTGTTATAATCAAAAATGTTCATTTCGTCGGCGACAAAATATGGAATTTCATAAAAAAAATGAAGAACACATAAGGAAGAATTGAATTAATCGTTGCACAACACATTAGAAGAAGACAAATTTTCAGACCATCTATCTTCATTCGAAAATCAAACAGACATGTCTGATCTAGATTCTAAATTCGTAAAATACTTTAACAGTTAATCTGTATTGCAAATTCAGAGGCGCGATTTAAAGAAACGCTTAAACTCTCAAAAGCAGATAATATATTAGAGAGGAGAAGTTTGCCAGGTCTAAGCGACATATTCCGTAAATCCAAGAAAGCAAAAAAGAAACTGGTTAGAGCTGAAGCTGAAAGCGCTTATGACAAAACATATCTGAAAGCCATGCCACTTCACGATCTATCTGATTTAGACACTGTTAAAAGTGAAGTGAACGCTGGAAACATTATGATTCTCAGGATAACTCCTCTCGCAAAAAGAAGCCTTGAAGATGTAAAACGTGCAGTAAACGAACTATGCGAGTTTGTTGAATCAATTGGTGGAGACATCGCCCGTCTAGGCGAAGAAAGAGTTGCTATCTGCCCAAAAAATGTAAGAATATGGCGGGAAAAAACTTCTATACCAAATAGGCCTATACCTACAGCAGCCTAAAAGTTTCCATAATTGCTGGCACTAACGCTTGGATTCCACACCTTCTCTGAACCAAGTTTGCTATGCTCAGGCACTTCGCTCTCTCACCATGACACACAAAGACTCTTTCAGGACTCGGTTTAAGATGAGTTATGTAATTGATTATTTGACGTCTATCTGAATGACCGGAAAAACCTTTGATCGATTCCGCTTGCAATCCAACTTTCACAACCCCCATTTTACCATCAGTACTCATCATTGTAACGGATGATAACCCCTTTTGCACTCTCCTTCCCATGGTGCCCTCAATCTGATAGCTTACAAAGATTATGGTGTTTCTCTCATCTCCTGCTAAACTCTTGAAATACTCTATGACAGGCCCACCCTCAAGCATTCCAGATGTAGCCATAATAATGCACGGTTCACCATCTATTATCTCCTGCCTAACGCTTGGATGCTCCACAATTGTGAAGTAATCTGATTGGAAGGGATTTACTCCGTCATAGAGTATGCTCCTGCGGACTTCTCTGCCCAAGTATTCAGGATAAGCCGTGTGAATTGCAGTTGCCTCTGAAATCATGCCCTCAATAAAAACTGGCGCCTCTTTCATCATACCCCGCCTCATGTAACCATTAATAACAAGCATAATTTCTTGAGCCCTACCCACAGCCGGCACTGGAATTAAAACCTTGCCTTTCCTCTCTAAAGTTTCATTTATTACGGATGTTAAACGTTCTTCAGCCTCAGCCCTAGAAGGCATAAAATCCTTGGGACTACCATAGGTACTCTCAGTTATTACCGTCTCAACTCTTGGGAAGTCCGTTTCTGCTGCTTCCAACAGCATGGTCCTAGCATATTTGTAATCGCCTGTATAAACAATGTTATGTAAGCCCTCGCCAACATGCAGGTGTGTTACCGAAGAACCTAAAATGTGACCAGCATTGCGAAGAGTCAGTCGAACATCTGGAGCAATATCTGTTACAAGACCGTGCCGCAGAGGAATAGTATGTAAAACACATTCACGAACATCTTTCTGGTCATAAGGTGGAATAATCCCTTGTTTACCTGCAACATCTAAGTAATCAAGCTGAAGCAGCGTCATCAAATTTGATGTTGGCGCCGAACAATAAACAGGACCGTCATACCCATATTTATAGAGAAAAGGCACTAAACCACAATGGTCAAGGTGGGCATGACTTATCACAACAGCGTCCAAAGCGTCAATTTCAAAGGTGGAAGCATCAAATCTTGGAAAGAGCTCAAAGGGTTTCGACGAGCCAGGATTAATTCCGCAGTCTAACAACACATTGCTTTCTCTTGTTTGAACTAGAAAAGCTGATCTTCCAACCTGTTGAGCCCCTCCAAGGGCAGTAATCCGAAGATCCCCAACTTCATAAGTCCTCGGTCTGAAGATTCTCTCTCCAACTGTGCGAAGTATCCTTTCTCTTTCCTTACTTTCCGAATGAAGATAGTGACGCATGTGGGCAATAATCTTAGACCGCAGAGGAGGGCTTCTAAGGACATGAGGACGCCATCTAGTTCGCCCTATAATCTCCTGAAGAACTGACCCGTTTCTTCCGATAACCAATCCGGGTTTCTTAGCCTCAATTATTATCTCACCGAGGCTTGGGTCGAAGTTCACATCAGTTACTTCCGCTTCAGGGGAGATTATCTCTCTAGCTGTTCTTTCGGCTTCTTTCTCTGGCAATCTTACCGAAGGATCAGAACGGATAACTATTCTCTTCCTCAGCATACTGACTATATCTGCAATTACACTACTCTGTTCAACTAGAACTTCAGGTTTTTTAGCATACACTGCAAGCATTGGACCTTCAAATTCTATTCTTGACACTTCAGCCTGCTTTGGAATATGCTCCAGAATATACTGACTCATGTCTATCTTATCTTTTTCAGAGCCTGATGCCACTGTCTAAACTTCCTCAGCCTGCTAGAAGTTCCTTCTTTTCGCCCTCAGTTAACTCTCGATACCCCTTCTCATCTATCACTGCTATGTTGAAACTGTCTCCGCTTGCAGCGTCCCGTTTCATAGCTGAGCCGACAGCCTTAACAATCACAGGTAGAATCTGCTCAGCAGACATATCTTCCTTGAACTTGTCTTCCAAAACACCATAGGCTATTGGCGATCCAGAGCCAGTGGCAACACATTTTTCTTCTGTCAAGCTGCCAAATGGATCCAGCGAAAACACGTGTGGCCCAGTGTCATCTACACCGCCTATTAAAACTTGTGCGATAAGCGGTGCGTATCTAGATGAAAACAAAAGGTTTGCAATAAGTCTTGCTGCAGAGCTTATAGGCATGGGTCTACCGATGTTCAGCTTGTAAAGCTGTGCATTTGCCGTTAAGATATCCACAGTTTTTTGGGCATCAGCAACGCTCCCGGAAATTGTCATAGCTAAATGGTCAGCTATCCTGTATATTTTTTTCCCACGCTTATGGGCCACGTAAGAACCCATGGTAACTCGCGTATCTGAAGCTAACACCACGCTATTCTTGCACACTATGCCAATGGTTGTCGTTCCTTTCAACACTAACTTATCGAATACATCAATGCCTAACATTTCATTTTGTCTCCAAAACCTATATGCACGCACGAAATAATTTGCTAGCAAATAGCGTGATGTAATCACAACCACGAGTTTATTAATATTACGGTTTCAAGACAAGAAGACTAAGATTGCTTCAACCAAGCGCGCTAAAGCTTAAAACATATAGAACATGTAGAATTAGAAAGACACATTCTCAAATAGTGATTGCTTTGCCTATGAAATACCATCGTATGCAGCTTCCAAGAGAGGTAATTGTGGGAAGCGGAATAATTGAACGAGTTACAGAAGTCTCTAGGAGACTTGGGTTCACAGAATCCGCACTTGTAGTTGCCGGGTCCAAAACAAATGCCATCGCCGGAAAAACCGTCAGACGGCTTCTCGAACAAGAAGGGGTAAAAGTCAACACGCTCCTTGTCGAATCAGCTACGATTCAGGACGTCCAAGCTGTCGAGGAGAAAATAAAAAGCTCAAAACCTCAAGTTATCTTCGGCGTTGGAGGCGGAAAAAAAATAGATGTTGCAAAGCTAAGCTCGGCACGTCAAGAAATCCCATTCATCAGTGTCCCAACCACGGCTTCCCATGATGGAATTGCAAGTTCCTTATCCTCTGTGAAAGGCTTTGAGAAACCATATTCTGTCATGGCTCAGGCACCCATAGCCATCATAGCAGACACAAACATCATAATGCATGCACCTTGGCGTTACGTTATAAGTGGCTGCGGAGACATAATGGCAAAATTCACAGCAGTGAAAGACTGGAGATTAGCCCATGAAGAAAAAGGAGAATATTATGGGGAGTATGCTGCAAGCCTAGCTTTGATGAGCACTAAGCTTGTGATTCAAAACGCTGAGCTGATCAAAGCACAGAAAGAGGAAGGCTTGCGAGTGCTTCTAGAGGCTTTGATAAGCTGCGGAGTAGCCATGAGCATTGCGGGGAGCAGCCGGCCATGCAGCGGTTCAGAACACTTGTTCAGCCACGCTCTTAACATGATTAAACCTAACCATGCCATGCATGGCGAACAATGCGGTGTAGGGACAATAATGATGGCCTATCTGCACAAGTCAAACTGGAAGCGCATAAAGGACACACTGGAAATGTTGAATGCACCAACAAATGCCGATCAGCTTGATGTAGAAAAAGAAGATGTGATAAGGGCTTTGGAGATGTCTTCAACCATAAGACCTGAACGGTACACGATTTTTAACAAGCTAAATTTAACCCGCGAAGATTACAAGAGACTAGCTAGAACAACAAACGTTATCTGAAAGAGGAAAAAATCCTGACAATAAGAGATGATCTTGTAAAAGAAGTCTTCAGGAACGGTTTGCGTTTTGAAGCCCATTGATTATGAGCTTAATCTTCTCAACTATTACTTCAGGCGGGGTCATCAGGTCGTCGCAGTGAACACTTCTTAAGAGATTCTTTTTCTTGTAGTATTCTATTAAGGGTTCAGTCTTTTTTCGGTATACGTTCAGCCGTTCCTTTATGACTTTAGGCTTGTCGTCCCTTCTTTGGTGAAGCTTACTGCCACATTCATCACATATGCTGTCTTTTCTAGGTTTAAGTGTCAACTTGTTATATATGGCTCCGCACTTTTTGCACACTAGTCTGCTTGATAAACGTTGAATTATGATGTCGTCTGGAACATTCAAGTTTATGACGAGGCCAACCTTTGATATTTCATCCAAGGCATCAGCTTGTTTTATGGTTCTGGGGAAACCATCAAGTATACAACCTTTCTCGCAGTCAGGTTTTCCAAGTCTCTTCTCCAGTATTTTGATGATTATTTCGTCAGGACCCAGCTTGCCTTTATCGCTATATTCTTTCATTATCTTTCCAAGCTCGGTCTCAGCCTTTATTTCTTCTCGAATCATGTCGCCACTAGATATGTGTGGAACCCCAAGGACTATCGTTAGCCTTGAAGCATAAGTTCCTTTACCTGCACCTGGAGGACCAAGCAAAACTATTCTCATTATCAAAGCACCTAGGTCAGGTCTTTATCTTAGGTTCTGCTTTAAACGTTTCAACGAATTTAACGGTGGTTATACTCGGGAAAAACCTTTGGATGTCCATAGCTATCCCTCTCTTCGCCAATTGAATTCCTTCCAAGTAAAAGGCGTCTTCAGGCATCTCTATCCTTACCGCTTTTTCCTCTATTGTGAACTTGAACTTTGCTGGTTCTACAGTCAGTATTCTTCGATGAACTAGAGCTGCTATCTTTGTTTTTTTTGTTCTAAGCTTCTTCTGAACAGTAACTTCGTAGACTAGGGTTTTCCCAGCCAGTGGAGGGTTGAAATCCAACAGAACACGCCCAGCACCAATAGTTCGCACGGTGGCCATTTTACCATTATAGTCAACCCGCACGCCAAGACTGGGAGTTATTCCTTTGGCTGTTAGCTGTCTAAGGGAAACACGTTTAACTTTTTCAGGATCTCTTGCTCCAAAAGCTTTTTCCGGCGATATTTCAACTACTGAGGTCTTCCCAACTTTCATCGCTGTCAGACTTTCATCTAATGCTTCAAGAACCCAACGCTCTCCAATTACTACCAGTTTTGATTCATAGATTTCGCCTTCTTTGTACATGTGTTCTTTTTTCGCTGTCTCTTCAATGGTCGTGTCGAAAACCTCACCTGTTTCTTTCACTTTTCCCACATGGTCGACAAGTATGAAATTTCCTTTCTGTAACACCATAATTCATCATCTTTTGATGTATTTGCCAAACTAAGTTTTCGGTTCAAATAAAAGCTTTCGCTCACAAAAACCCTAAAAACCCTACGATTTACACAGTTTTATATCAAGCGCATAAGGTGATGCAATTTCATAAGATTGTGTTAACCTTCAACCTTATGCTTTGCCACTTGTACTTCGTGAACGTGCGCGTATATGAACTAGAGATTCACAAAGCATATCTATAACCTGAATCAACATTCCATCGATCAAAAATGTTTTCTTACAGAAAGAAAAAACAAGAACCACTCGTAAGAAACAATAACACAACAATATCACAATCGAAAATTGAAGAGATCTTAAGAACCGTATCTCGCAACGATGCCTTCTATTTCTATAATGAAATAGGAAAACCAACAGGACATGTGGCCACAAGTTTGCTTGATTTCCAGAACAAAATAAACATTGTTCAGCCCTCATCTTTAGTTTTTCATCTAAGGCGAAAAGATTTCGAGAATTGGATTAGGGAAATCATCAGAGATTCTGAGCTGGCTAAAAGAATCAGCAACATCAGTCCGACTGATTTCTACGTGAAAACGAAACTTTACGCAACAATCAACACGCGAATAAAGGAACTAAGAGAAACGCCTTCAACCCCAACTGTTATTTCTGAAGAGTTTTTGGCGGCTCCACGGTTCTCTGATACTAAGATTCCACGATAACAGAGCGTTACGTTATTTCATTCATTACACACGTACATGCCCTACAATCCAAGGCAGAGCGTCATCAAGTTAAGCATAAAATCTGATAATAGCTTCCACGAACTTCATTAAGGATCACATGC
>SOJA01000011.1 GCA_004376975.1 Candidatus Bathyarchaeota archaeon | reverse complement strand
TAAAGCAAAAATAGTTGCTGAAGGAGCAAACGGACCAGTAACCCCAGAAGCAGACAAAGTGCTCCATGAAAAGGGGATATTTCTTGTCCCAGACATATTAGCTAACTCAGGGGGAGTGACTGTAAGCTATTTCGAATGGGTTCAAAATTTAACACGGGAACACTGGACATTGGAAGAAGTGAATCAGAAATTGGAAAACAAAATCATCGGGGCTTTCAATGATGTTTACAAGGTAGCGGAACAAGAAGAAAGCGACATGCGAACGGCAGCGTTGATGCTTGGCGTGCAGAGAGTGAGTGAAGCTATGAAGACGCTGGGCTTGTGGCCCTAGCAAACACTAAAAACAGCTTTCCGCGTTGTATTTCCAAGATAGTGATAGTTCCATTACGATGTCGAATCTTCTTGAGCTTTTTAATCTACATTTTTAAACGACGGTCATTATATCTGCTCTGGGATAGCTATTTACAGAGTGGAGAAGGGAGTAGAAGATGCTAAAAACAGGTCTGGAAATTAGAAAATTGGATTTTTGTTTTGAGAATTCACTTGTGAAGATTGTTGCAAATAGGAATTGCCAAGAAATCCAGCTTGCTGGATTAAAGGTGGGTCCTTTTGGAGAAGGAGATGAATATGAGGTTCAATATTGGATAGCTAAAGAGATTGTTAAGTCTGGAATTGCCCGTTTTAGAGAAAACGTAACGCTGGACGCAACTAATCTGCATAAAATTCAATGGAAAGAACGAGTTCAAACAGCTAGGCAAACATCTAAGCTACCTGAGGATTTCTATCCAAAACTGCGTAGATACCTAACGAGACTAAAAGAGGAAATAGCTAGAAAGCCTGAGAAGATGCGGGAAGATGAAAGGGTAAGGCAGCTAACACAAGATATTATAAATTCAAGATTGAAAAAAATTGTTTCCTTTGCGTCGGCTCCAGCTCAAACGGAGCAGAGTCTCAGAAACTTTACGGATGAGGAGAGAGTTCTTTACAAAGAAATTTACAAGCTTATCAGTGAATGGCGAACAAAAATACTCGGAAATGGGGAAGGAGAAAAATGATGGAAGAATTGGAAATCATAGATCCTCAAGAACACTTGCAAGATTTTTTCAAGATGGAAAAATACCGTCAAAGAATTTCGCAAATGGCAGTGTCAGGTAAAACATCAATAATAGTTGATTTTGAAGACCTCTTAGCTTTTGACCAAGAGCTCGCCGAAGAACTTTTGGAAAATCCTGAGGAATATTTTAAACATGCTGACAATGCGGCTTATGCACAACTACGCATAGAGGACCCTGAATACTCTGAAACAATAGAAAAAGTCACCGCTCGAATTGTACGATTGATAGGAACTAAACATCTGCGGAAACTCGGCTCCAAAAACATTGGAAAACTTGTCATGATTGAAGGCATAGTTGTTCGTTCAACACCAGTCCGCCCAATGGTCATGCAAGCTGCATTCAAATGTAAAAGATGTGGAACAATAACGTACACAAAGCAAACAGGTCCATTCTTGAGAGCTCCATTTGCATGCACCGACCCCTCATGTAGAGGAAAAGGTCCTTTTGACTTCATACAGGAGGAGTCAACATTCGTAGACTCCCAAGAACTGCGAGTTCAGGAAAGACCGGAAGATCTCCCACCTGGACAGCTTCCACGCTCGTTGAACATAAAGCTTATTGGAAGAGAAATTGTTGACGTTGCAAGACCAGGCGACCACGTTTCAATAGTGGGGGTAGTTCGAGCTGTAGCACCAACGCTTCCAACAGTTGGAAAGCTTCGTGCATTCATTCTGCATTTAGAAGCCAACTCGATCGGAACTCTAGGGAAAGAGCCGGAAACAGTGCTTCCATCACCTGAAGAGGAAGAGAAAATCCTTGAACTTGCAAAAGACCCGTGGATACACAGAAAAATATTGAATTCAATTGCGCCTTCAATATACGGATATGATCATGTGAAAGAGGCGATAATGTATCTTCTCTTAGGCGGTGTTCCGAAAAGCCTTCCAGATATAACAATAAGAGGAGAATTGAATGTGCTTTTAATAGGAGATCCCGGAACAGCGAAATCCCAGCTTCTGCAGTATGTGGCAAGGCTTGCCCCCCGTGGATTGTATACCTCTGGACGTGGAACAACAGCTGCGGGCTTAACAGCGGCTGTCATAAGAGAAAAAGGTGGTGGAATGAGCCTTGAAGCAGGAGCCCTTGTGCTTGCTGATAAGGGAATTGCGTGTATAGACGAAATGGATAAGATGCGTCCTGGAGATAGAGTTGCAATTCACGAGGCTATGGAGCAGCATACTGTTTCAATTGCAAAGGGAGGTATCGTCGCAACGCTTAACGCGAGAACAGCTATACTTGCTGCGGCAAACCCTGCTTTGGGAAGATATGAACCGCATCGTACAGTAGCTGAAAACATCTCATTACCTGTTACAATACTTTCAAGGTTCGACCTGATTTTCGTCCTTAGAGATGAACCGAACAAAGAGGCAGACAGCAAAATGTCTGAACACATTCTTGAACTTCACAGAAAAGGCCTAAGTCCCGTGGAGCCGCCGATACCACCGGAACTGCTGAAAAAATACATAAGCTATGCCAAGGGAATAAAACCGGTACTAACAAAAGAAGCACTTCAACGTTTAAAAGACTTTTATATGGCCATGCGTTCAGCAAGCGAAACAGAGGGCTCACCAATAGCTATAACTGCACGGCAGCTGGAATCTCTTGTACGCACGTCCGAAGCAAGAGCACGCTCAGCGTTGAGAAAAGAGATATTGGCAGAAGATGCGGAAGCAGCCATTGCAATTATGAGAAGGTCCCTTGAAGAGGTTGGAATAGATGTTTCCACAGACAAGATAGATATTGACCTCATCATGACTGGAAAACCTAAAAGCCTGAGAGACAAACTTCAAACGGTGCTTTCAACAATAATGGAAATGGAAAGAGAAACGGGACTAGTTGAAAGAATAGCACTTCTAGACGAGCTGGAAACGAAATATAAGATCATAAGGGGTGAAGCAGAACGCCTCTTAGGGCAGTTGATACGTGAGGGGACAGTATACTCGCCAAGAGAGGGCTACGTAAAGAAGACATAGAATTTGCCGATAAACTCTGATAAAAAAGGAAGATAGCCGTTACTGTGCAGCTTCAACATTGGTTTCCTTGTAGTACTGAGCATTTGATGTGAACACAGTTATACCTACCGTGAGACCTACGTCGTTTAAAGCTATGCTGTCAGGATTCATGGCGTAGACAACGATGGT
>SOJA01000025.1 GCA_004376975.1 Candidatus Bathyarchaeota archaeon | reverse complement strand
TGGAGTGAGTCATGCCAGTTTGAAGGTGAATGAATTGAGCGAAATCAAAGAAAAGCCGCTTAGTGACTTGATGAATGAAATAGTCACTCTTGGACTATGCACTGTTTGCAATACATGTATTGCTGTTTGTCTATATAACGTGTTAATCTTCGAGAAGAAAGTTTCAAACGTTTAGAGCTCTATGAACTTTAGGTTACTCGCGCGCGCATAAGACTAGGCTTCTCTTTCTTCAGGTTGGGGTTCTTTGATTCGAAAAACCGTTATGAGAATCGACGGGATTATTAGAACGAGCATAACAAGAAAGGGGATTTGCGGAGATATGTTGTCGTATAAGAGCCCGCCTGCAAGTCCTCCAAGAGCCATGAATATGTAGGTGAAGAAGTGCATTGAACCTGTAACCTTTCCTCTCAGTGCTTGAGGGACAAGATCTGCAAACAAGCTTTGATAAGCTGAGAAGCCTAGAAGCTGGGCGAGTCCGAGAAGTGGCATTGCTATGAATAGAGTGAGGTAATTCCCATAAATGAAAAGCAAAATGGAAGGGATTGTCAGAAGACCAGACATTATTAGCGGGATTTTTCTGCCAGCCTTATCGAGGAGCTTTCCTACGGGTAACGACATAACTATCATAGCTAGAAACAAAGCGATCATAACATAACCCCAGAGAACGCGCGCGTTTTGGAGAGCAGGATCCATCGCGGCCGTGAAAATCTGCGGTTGGGGAGCTCCTCCGATTTGAAGAACATAGAACCCGTAGATCAAGAGGAGTCCCATCACCATCCCGAATGATGCTCGCATGATAATGGTGGAGAAGAACAAGAACAACGTTGAACGTGGCACTGCTTTCCAAACACTTAGTCCTTGTCTTAGAGATTCCGGATAGGAGTGCAGTATGTCAGTTAGAGTGACCTTTTCAGTTTCTTTCATGCTCTCAGTCAACTTTAGCCGGACGATCGCTGCAACAATAAAGAATATCGTGACAATGGTGTACGCTATTCGCATCCCAGTCTCTGAGCCGTATGTAGATACCAAAAAGAGAGCCATTACCGGAGCCGGAGTCGTTGCAACACTCATTATAAGATTCAGAATAGAGAATCCCATTCCTCGCTTTTCCGGCGGCAAGGAATCTGCCATCATAGCCATTAGTGCTGGTTGATAAAGCAGACAGAGGTTTTGTATTGCAGCTCCAATTAATATGAAGTGCCAAGTTGGTGCTGCTGCGTAGAAAATGTACGAAAACGCTACCCCAAATGTCATTGTTGAGACTAGCCAACGCCTACCATACTTGTCAGCTAAATAACCTCCAGGGAATTGAACAGAAGCCAGACACAGCATCGAAACAAGAGAGATCAATCCTATGATTGTGGCACTTCCACCAAGTTGGATCACATAATCCGGATAGTAAGTTCCCGGTAGTTCGCCTGCAAAGTCCATTAGAATCCAACTTATGATGAGTATCAAATAATTTCCTTTCATGAACGAAAACTGTTCCTTGAGATTTTCGGTGAATCTCATAAGCATAGTTCCTAAGGGCTTAATTCTGCATAGAGAAAGACGCGTTAGATATAAGGTCTCCGTATTCGCGCCTCACGTGTCAAACCTTTACAGTTATACGCGCATTATCATTTGGTAGCTTTCCATTGTTTTCCAATCAATCTAGGAATGCGCGCTATTCTAACAGGTTATTAAGGATCAGTCAGTTTTCAAATAGCCTTACATGTCAAGTCGTTAATTTTTTAAGGGAGAGCCGCTACCATGACAGAGGATACACATGTATCAAGAGAAACTTCAGAAAACAAAACGGAAACCGACCTGTGAGGGGACAAAACATGAACTTGAGAGAGAACAAGCCACGTTTCGGCTTCATGACACGCAACTACCTAGTGTTAACCCTCACGTCCACGTTGTGGGGAATTCCCACAAGTATCTGTAACACGTACTTCTCTCTGTATATCTTCGGACTAGGTGGAACAGAAGTAGTAATAGGTTTGATAACAGCCTTAGGAAGCGCCACTTTTGTCGTATTCGCCATCATAGGCGGTCATATAGCCGACTTGCATGGTAGAAAGAAGCTCATAGGCATAATGACTCTGATTCTTGGATCAAGTCAATTCCTAATGGCATTTGCACCAAACTGGCAATTTCTAGCCATAGCTGTAATCGTGACAAATGTCTGCTGGATATTTGAACCAGCATTCTGGGCGATGTTAGCAGATTCCATAGACAAACAGAAAAGAGGAACAGCCTTCGCCTTCTATAGTTGC
Source organism: Candidatus Bathyarchaeota archaeon (assembly GCA_004376975.1). The sequence goes on along the minus strand of SOJA01000025.1, from coordinate 1,004 downwards.
TTAAGTTTCCTTCCGTGGACTGTAATGCCTTTCATCGGCGGCTACTTCATTGACATTTACGGCGTTTTACCCGTGATGAAAGGGGCTTACATTGGCTTGGCAGCAGTAGGTGTAGTTGCTGGAGTGATACGATTATCCATGCTTGCTGAAACAATTTCTTTTCAGCCTGAGAAAGCTGGTGAACAATACAGCATCAGAAAATTAGGCAAGCTCGTAAAGGATTCCTTCAGAGGACACTTGGAGACATGGTTGTGGATGCCTCACTCTGCTCTTGCTTTGACTGCTTCCTACATTCTATGGGCGTTCCAATACGGCTTTGTCGAGCCTTACTGGATAGTTTACGCTGAAGAAATAATCGGTGTAACATCTACACAATGGGGCATCATCACAGCTGCAGGTAGTGCAATCAGCATAGTATCAAAGATTCTTCTAGTCGGCAAGTTGCTGGATAGATTCAGTCGAAGAAAAATCTTGCTGGCGACAACAGCCTTAGACGTGTTCACTTATCTCCTCTTCATTCATTGCCGATTGTTCACGCAAGTTTTAACCCTCTGGATCGCGGGTTCATTTATATGGTCCTTTTATGATCCGACGTATTCTTCTCTGGAGGCAGACTTAATTCCGGAGGAAAGAAGGGGAAGAGCATTTGCTGCTTTCGGTGTCGCCTGGTCAGCCTGTGTCGTTCCAGCAAGTCTCATCGGAGGGTTCATTTACGAGCGAGTCAACCCTGAATTGTCTTTCATTGCAGCATCAGTTAGCGTCATGTTATGTTTCGTTCTCACAGCATTATTCATTAGGCAACCACAAACCAAAGAAAAACTAAAAAATGACGCATATCTGCACGCATAAACTACGCCACCGCTATAACTTGATTTCTCCTTCATCATTCCATCTTAAGTCCCATTGAAAGTGACAAGGAAAATGCCAGGTTTACTGCGAACTGCTTGACTTTACGAGTCTAACGAACTAAAGCATGAAAGCAATCAACAACTGAACAAGTGATC
>SOJA01000231.1 GCA_004376975.1 Candidatus Bathyarchaeota archaeon | reverse complement strand
TAACGAGTGCCCAAGCGAGTGACATCGCGCTCTTTCTCTATGCAATCGAGGGTGACAGCGGAGAGAAGTGGGTAATGATAGTACTTACCATGCCCACTATGCTCTAGTGTTCCATTGGTGACGTGGGTTCCAATGAAGTTTATAGATTGCGCTAGCTGGTAATCTATTTGTGTCTTCCATGCACCCATCAACTGCTGGAAGTTGCTAAAGTCATGGGGATCACCAGTATCCGGACCAAGTTTTCCATGAATATGCGAGTATCCTCGATTTAATACTAATTCAAGAAAAAGGAGAAAGTTAATGCCACGGATCAGTTCTTGGTCAGTTTTTCCCTCGATCATTGTCTCCCAGCAGTACGAATTAGCATAGTTTCGTGCATCCTCTACAGGGATGCCAAGGTCAACATAAGCCGGAACAATTGTATCATCGTTATCAATATAAGGCATCGAACCGTTAGCCTTGAGGACTTCTGCACATCTATGAATTAGCTCTGGAGGAGAGTCTTTATGGAGACGAACTGTGAGAACCGGACTTGTTACCGCTAGTTTCTCAGTAGCATTCAGGCATAAATAGGTTAACTCATTGGTACCGTCAGAACCATCAGGAAGAATACCACTGAGAAGTATATTAGAACCGAAGTGATTGATGGCATCAGCGAGGTCTCTAGCTATCATGAACCTCTCTCGATGGCCTACCTTCCAGGGTCTATGGGTCTCATCGTCTAAAGACGAACCAGTACGCATACCCAACAAACCGTTCTTTACTTCTTCGTTTACCTCCACTTCACTTTTGCTGTCATTGCCACTAATAACAAAATTTTCTCGACATATCTGCAAACGGTCGTTAAACCGTAACCATAGACAATCAATGAGTTCCTGAGCTTTCTTAAGAGTGATTGTTCCCGCATCCATTTCTCTCTTGAGAAATGGATAGAGGTATTGGTCAATACGGCCACAGGAAACTCCGTGCTGAGTGCAAACTAGTGCGAAATGACTGAACCAGAAAGATTGGATTGCTTCGTGGAAAGTACGAGCCGGGAACTCAGGAACACGACGACAGACTTTAGCAATTTCGACAAGTTCCTCTCGTCGCTGAGGAGTATTTGCCTTTGCGGAGAGTTCCTCAGCAAGCTCAGCATAGCGGTTCGCCAAAGCTATGACTGCTTCACATTCTGTACGCATAGCTTGGAAGAAGGTCAATTTCTCATTTTTCCCCATTGAATCTGGATGGGACTCAATATCAGCGATCTTGCCATCAATTTCAGTGATGATACCCGAAATCCCTTTTGCAAGAATGCCCTTATAGTAAGGTGTCTTGTGGGCAACAGATGGAATAACAGCCTGTCCTTTTACTTTCTCAATTTCAGCCCTTTCTTGATCGGTATAAATAAGGGGAAATAATGGACGAACTATGACACCACGTTTGGCGGCATTACCAACAATCAGGTCATGCTTCTCGATACTGATTGGCATATTGAAGAGAATTTTTTCAACTGCCCACGCACGTCGAAGCAAAAGAGGTAGTTGCGCTAGAGAAGGATAATCAAAAATAGAAAGTCCATCACCCCATGTTTTCTGTTTCCGTGTCATTCTTTTCTGAAGCAAATTGTACAGTCCTTTGACTCTTCGTGTACAAGAACGTAATGTTTCGTCACTACGAGCAATCTCAATAAGGTCTTTTTCTTTTAGGTTTACCTCACTCATTCCCAAGCTCCTTTTAGTCGGAATGACCGTATTGACTATATCATAATACACAACATACATACTAGCTAGGGACTGTACTCGTTCATATGATTAGTGACACATCCTCCTTTCCTGATATTCTTTCCCCTGCTCTAGAAATTTAAGTGGTGTCACATATCCCAATGCTTGGTGAGGTCTTACTGTATTATATACCCCTTCTCATTCTAACAATCCATCTAATTGTTGGATAAACCGTGTTTCTTTTTCAATTTGGCTATGACATCATTTAAGTTTCCCAGTTTCTCTCCAGCTAGTGCTCTCTTTTTTAATTCCTCCATCGTTTTGTAAAAGTTAGCCAAGGTTATCTAGGTAACCTGTGGAGAAATTGTTTCCTCAGACACGACTAATATCCTCTTTCCAAGTAACACACGCCATTTACTCTCACCAAAACCCTGAACCATACCATCAAAACCAGACATCCCGGCAGTTAAGGCTCCGAATTTATCCCTGGTTAATAACCCTCCGAAAATAAAACTGCCGGCTGCTACGAGCAGGCTATTACGCAACCTTTTCCTGTCCTTAATAAGAGAAGCGATTCCCCTATCGCGAGCAGCGGATTTTCTCTACTCCTCCAAGTAGTTTTGTAAGGCATCAACTTTCATAGACTCTGTTTCTCTGCGAAGGACTTCAAACCTAAATTTTAGAAACCTCTCGCGAGTTGTTGACAGAGACTTTCCGACAAAGTTGTCGATTTCCTCGACGAATGCAGGGTTAGCCAGTTGACTTTGTCTAGTAACCTTATCTACGGAAGTGCTTATACCTTGAAATGAAAACCCCTTTTGTTCCGGACCGCCAATGCAACGTCCACAGAATGGGGTAGGGAAATACTTGTTGACTAGTTCCGAAAAGTCAGCCCGAAAACTACGGTGGCTTCTAGGTGATCCCCTTCCTAAAGCTATCATTGTAGCTAACCCCACCCCATGAATTGCATAATATGACTGTACTGGAAGCCAAAAATTTGCGGAAAGAGTAAGCTCAGGATGTTGTTTAACAGGCAGCTCTTCTATCGCTTTCAAAATCAATCGACCTCTGCCATACGCATTACAGAGTTCTTCGGAGACTAATCCTCCTCCTTGAACATGTTTGAAGGCAACAATAGACTTGAACTTCTCTAAGAATGCATTTTCCCCATCATCCGCTGACCCGTATAGTCTTTCAAGACACACAACCCATGCTTGAATATAGTTGTAATAGGTTCTTAGTGCGTACGTTGCATATGTTGCGCGCTCTAATTCTTTTGTAGACTCTATTATCGTCCCGTCCAATTAGGGCACCTCTTGTTTACAAATATAAAGGGCCATTAGATACCGCATAGCATTTAGCAATTCTAGCTCTCTTGCATTGCTATCCTTAATGCACTGTTCTTGACATATCTCAAATTAGTCAGGTCAAATTATAATCTAATAAGGATGCTTGTCAATTATGAGTCAAACTTTCGTTTCACTGCCGGATGTAATGAAAAACCAGAATGTGCAGCTAGATTCCAACAGTTGGCCTTGAATCGAAGCAGGCCAAAGTCAACAG
>SOJA01000014.1 GCA_004376975.1 Candidatus Bathyarchaeota archaeon | reverse complement strand
CCTCAGCTTTGGTTTCCCTCACGGTTCTCTCACAGGATGATAACCCGACTTCTACATCAACCTTCTTCTTCGTCGCTAGGCTTTTCACTGCACTTATAAGGTCTTCAAAAAGGAAAACCTGCCTTTTGAAATGTGTGTTGCGCCTCTTAACGAGTTTGTATGTGAGTATTATAGACACTACGAAGCTGATCAGAGCTAGTAATGGCACCAAGAATATTCCAACAAGGGCGGGGAGAGCAGCCTCGGGGCCTAACGTTGGAAGTAACATTACGGAGAACAAGAGGGATACTAATCCTATGATTATAGCAAAGATGGGTATTAGGTAAATGATGAGCCACGCATTGGACATTTTTGGATCCGCTTCATCACGCATTCGAATGTCTTTCCTTAAATCCTCAATTGGAGCACTCAGCTTTTTCCTCTCCTTCTTTATACCATTTTTTAGCGTATTGAAAGACGATGAATATATGACTTGTGCCTAAAAGTGTCTTGGCACCAACGAATATTTCCGCTTTTCCACTCATTCAGGCTGGGATTAGGGGCATCTAGAGGTTTCTGGCAAGCATCACCAGATAGAAGAGTGCCCAATGTACGGGCTTAAACAAACCTCAGCACCAGCACTACCCCTAAAAAAATGTTTATAAGGGATTTCTTTTAACTAAGCAAACATGAAGAAAAAGCTGTTACTCACTGGTGAAAAAAAAGAATACAAAGTGAAGGACATCGCTGTTTTCGAGGATCGCGAGAGACTTAGGGCTGTTTTGAATAAACTCGGTTGGAAAATTCTTGAGGTTCTCTGCGAGAAAGAAATGTATCCAATGGAAATTGCGAAGAAACTGAAAGTGCACGAACAAAAAGTCTACTACCACATCAGAAAGCTTGCGAAGGCTGGTATAATCAAGGTTGTCAGAGAAGAAAAGAAGAAGGGAGCCATCGCAAAATATTATAAAGCTTCTTTCCCCGCCTTCGGAGTTGAACTCCCCTTTGGCAACAGAACAATCAACACTATTTCAATTCCCAACATGAACGAAAAAATGAAACAGTTTTTCAGTCCGTTCTTGCGAGATGATGGAAGCTTTGACGGAAAGGTTGTGGTTGGAAGCCCAGATCCGCATGGTCCTTTTAAAGCTAGAGCTAGGGACGGTCACTACGCGTCTTATCTAACGCTTTTCCTCGGTCAATTCGTTAAGCTGCCAGAGGATTTTGCGGTAAAACTGGATGTGGATGTAAAGGCTGAGAAAGAAGAAGACAACAACTTAATTTTGGTGGGTGGCCCTGGAACAAACTTGATCACCAAAGAGGTCAACGAGTTTTTGCCCATACGATTCGATATGATGCCTTCTGAGCACGGATTCCTTCTAGGCGGACTAGTCTCCGAAAAAACCGGAAACGTTTACACAGGCGACACCGTGGGAGTTATCTCAAGATTAGTTAACCCTTGGGATAAGGAAAAACGAATAATCGTCCTCGCTGGCAACAAGGCTGTTGGAACAAAAGCCTGTGTTATAGCACTCGCCAAATTCTGGAAAGAAACCTTAAAGAATTTTAGTGGCCAAGACAAGTTCGCAACTTTAATTCAGGGTTTTGACCTAGACGGAGACGGAAAAGTAGACTCCATAGAAGTCCTCGAATAATTCTCGTCAAATCAGTTATGGAAACTGCGTTTCAATGAAAATAACTGAAACTGTTGACGCATGTGGACACGAGAATATTCGGTCAACCCATACGACAACATTTGAGATCACGAAGGAATCGACTCTCACGAAGCGTGGAGACTGTGTAATTGGTGTTGGTGCAACAAAGGGAGCAAAGGACTTGAGTGTAGAGTTTAAGGAAGCCATGAAAAGACAAGACGTACACATTACTATAACGATCGAGGCTAACGAAATTCAGGAAGTGGTTAAGGCAAGAGGAAGCCCTCAACTGTTGTTCACCCACCCAACCGACATGGTAGTGAGAAAGAGCAACTATATTTGCGGTCGAACAATAGCCATAAAAGCGAACAAGGCTGCCAGAGACATTTCTAGGAAACTTATTGAAAAAATACAGAATCCAAATCAAAAAATCAAAATAACGTTGACCGTGGAGAGCTATTGAATTTCAACGTCCACAACCACTTGAAAAGTGTAGGGCGCTGTTGCTCGAACGAGCCGTGCATACAAGGTTTTCTTAACGTTGCGACTGGTCTGCTTCATAGCTTCGATCAATCGAACCTTCGCGGTTTCCAAGGGTTCGGGCATGCTCGTAAATTCGTAGTAATGCACAATACCGCCCTCAGGCTTGAGAACTTCGCAAGCCACATCTACGTATTCTATCGCCCTTTCAGGCAAGTTCATAATGACTCGATCCGCAATTCCAATCAGTTTTTTCTTCACGATCCGCCTAATGTCGCCTAGAAGTGGCGTAACACTTTTCTCAACGTGGTTCGCTTTGATGTTTCTCTTCAAATAGTTCACGGCGTCAGGGTTCACGTCGATAGCATACACTCGAACGTTTTCATGCCTCTTCGCGATTAGAATGGAGAAGGGCCCAACTCCGGCGAACATGTCGATCACTATTTTGCCATCCTTGACTTGTGATGCAACCCGGTCGTGCTCATGGGAGAGCCTGGGTGAAAAATAGGTCTTCGCAAGGTCTACGTGAAATACGCAGCCATGCTCCTTATGAATGGTTTCTGTCTTCCCTACGCCCGCTATCGTCTCAAACTCTCTCAGACGATACATACCTTCTACAGCGCCGGATTTCGCCAAAACCGTACGTACCCTCTTATGTGCCTTCAGTATGGCTGCTCCAACAGTCTTTTTGTAGGCTTCGAGTTCTGGAGGAATCTCGATAACTGCTACGTCGCCGACAAAATCCATCGCGTGTGGAAGACTCGCCAGAAGATGGGGAGGCAACTTGTCCTCCAGCAAGTCAGCAGGCGTGAGTGAACGCTTGGTGTGCCTAGGGAATTTGTGTACGGCGGCTTCACAGTTTGGAAGGCTTCTCTTGAACTCTTTGACATCGGCTGGAAGAGGTTCCCTGACTAATGGTATGAACAGATGCTCTCCGACTTGCTCAACCTTCAACTCTCGATTAAAAAGGTTAAGCCCTCTAACAAGACGAATGGTTTTTTCACCAAAAGCTTTAGGAACCTTTAAGCAAGGCGCTTCCGGCATTGTTTACCCCAAAGTATTGAGTAAAAACGCACTTAAATTCATGGAGTTAGGCAAGGATTAACCATTTAGAACTTGTCGCCTCTAAGAACAAAAGTAACATAACATTAATCTGCAAGGC